>NZ_JBRCAD010000169.1:0-18220 GCF_053493415.1 Trichothermofontia sp.
GAGGGGGGCGGGCGGGAGGAGGCTTTGGGGCGGCTGATGAAGTCGGATAAGTTGGGCCAGAGTGGATTTGAGCTGGGTCCGGGGCACGATCACATCAATAAAGCCATGTTGCTGGAGGTATTCCGACGTCTGGAAATTGTCGGGCAGTTTTTCCCGCAGGGTTTGTTCGATAACCCGCCGTCCAGCAAAACCAATGGTGGCATTAGGCTCAGCCAGGATAATATCACCCAGCATGGCAAAACTAGCCGTAACCCCCCCCGTGGTGGGATGGGTAAGCACCGGTAGGTAGAGTTGTTGGGCAGCTCGATGGCGATCGAGGGCGGCGGAGATCTTGGCCATTTGCATCAGGCTGAGCATACCTTCTTGCATCCGCGCCCCACCAGACGCGCAGACAATAACCACCGGGATCTGCTCTGCTGTGGCCCGCTCAATCAACCGAGTGAGCTTTTCCCCGACCACGGACCCCATGCTGCCCCCCATAAACCGAAAGTCCATGACCCCTAGGGCAACGGGCAAGCCGTCCAATTGCCCTAGCCCTGTCTGGACAGCATCCTTGAGGTTAATTTTGGCCTGGGTTTCGATAATACGATCGCTGTAAGCCTTACGATCGCGGAATCGCAGGGGATCGACAGGGGCCAACATTTCGTCAATGGCGACCCAGGTTTCCGCATCAATGAGTTGGTGAATCCGTTCATCACTGAAGACTGGGTGGTGGTGGCCGCACTCCGGACAGACCAACTGATTGGCCCGCAGATCCTTGGTATAGGTCATGACCCCGCAGACCGCACACTTATGCCACAGACCGTCAGCAATCTCCCGTTCCTGGCGTTCTTTGCTGATCGGCGCTGACTTGCGTCGATGATCAAACCAATCAAATAGAGACATTTAACGCTGTTTTACCCCACAGGCAGAAACCGACAAGCAGACCCCAATTGGCCACCCATACCCCATGCAGTTCCTCATTGAGTGGCAGGGGTCAACGACTGAAGTCATTACTACGAACGATGATACGAACAGTGAGCAACGACTTATCCCATGCAACACCGCATTGGGTTGCGGTCGTGAACCCTTGGGGCAACTGCAATCGGCTAGGGATGCTTTCAAGATGGGTAAATCTTAGTTTACCAGAGCCGTTCTCCTGCCTTTCCGCAAGCCGCTGCCCAGCGCCTTGATTCAGGACCTCTTGACGGGTTGCGGCTGGGCAGTGGGGATGTGCCGCCGCTGGGCGAACACAGTCGCATCTGCCCTTTGGAGTAAGTCCTGTAGCACTTGCAGTTGTGCCATTGTTGGCGAGGCACAGGGGCGCACCTGTTTAAGCCAGTTCACCGCCTCCCACAGGTCTAGCTCGTGGTAGCGGCAGAGGTAAGCAATGCATACCATCGGCGATCGCTCAATTCCGGCGAGGCAATGCACGTAGATCGGTAACTGTTGACTGAGGCTGCGGTGGACCAGATCCACAGCCTTGGCCAATCGCTCCACCCGCAGGTTGACTTCATAACGACTGTCGGGCAAGGAAACCCGGGCGCAGCGAAAATGCTGTGCGACCTCCGGGGGCAAGTCAGCTTCGATCGGGGCGGTGAGTGATAGGATAACTTGGATATTGGCTTGTGCGAGTCGCTCCTGATCGCCGGGTTGCGGTAAGCCACCCACCGCCAACTTACCCGGAATCACCCAGTCTAAGGAGTCAGCAGCACGTTGGCTCAAGGGCAAGGAGTGATCCCTGGCCATGCGACGGGGCCACAACTGTGTGAGGCGTTGTGGAAGCATCCCGATGAACTGCCATAACCATTGCCAGAATTGCTGGCTTTTGCGTTGCAACAATCTACCCTCTGCCCGATGGGTCGTCAAAATCCGCTTGTTCTTTACCCCGATTAAGGGGAGTCTGTGGCCCCAGTCCCCCACATTTTAGCCAATTTCCCCAAAGCGACACCCCGACACCTCATAATCGCGGCCATGACTGACACGATCGCTGCTATTGCCACCGCTATTGTGCCCCAGCAGGGCAGTATTGGCATCGTGCGGCTATCGGGTTCCCAGGCATGGGCAATTGCCCGAACCCTGTTTCAAGCCCCCGGTCGGCAGATCTGGGAGAGCCATCGGATTCTCTACGGTCACATTCGCCACCCCCAAACCCAGCAGTTGGTGGATGAGGCCCTGCTTCTACTGATGCGGGCACCTCGGTCCTACACCCGTGAGGATGTGGTGGAGTTCCACTGTCATGGCGGCATTATGGTGGTGCAGCAGGTTTTGCAGTTATGCCTAGAACAGGGGGCACGGTTGGCCCAGGCGGGGGAATTCACCCTGCGGGCGTTTCTCAACGGGCGTTTGGACTTGACGCAGGCAGAGGGTGTGGCCGATCTAGTCAGTGCCCAATCCCAGCAGGCAGCCCAGGCGGCATTGGCAGGGCTTCAGGGCAAATTGCAGGCACCCATCCGTCAGTTGCGTGCCCAATGTTTAGAGATTTTGGCGGAAATTGAGGCCCGTATTGACTTTGAGGAGGATCTGCCTCCCCTGGATGAGGCATGGGTCCAAGCCCAGATTCAGCAGGTAAGCATGGCCATTCAATCCCTGCTGGCGACGGCGGAGCGGGGGCAATTGCTGCGCACGGGTTTGAAGGTGGCGATCGTGGGACGGCCCAATGTGGGCAAGTCGAGCTTGCTCAATGCCTGGAGTCGCAGCGATCGCGCCATTGTGACTGATCTACCGGGTACGACCCGCGATGTGGTGGAGTCCCAGTTGGTCGTCGGTGGCATTCCAGTCCAAGTGCTGGATACGGCGGGCATTCGGACAACGGACGATCGCGTGGAGCAGTTGGGGGTTGAGCGATCGCGGCGGGCAGCGCAAGCAGCCGATTTGGTGTTATTGACGATCGATGCCCAAGTGGGATGGACCGAGGACGATCGGCACATTTACGAACAAGTCCGCCACCGGCCTCTAATCCTAGTGATCAACAAGATCGATCAATTGGCCCCTAATCAGCCCCTACCTGATGCCGAGGGTATTCGCTACCGGGTGGCAACAGCTGCCCTCCAGGGTCAAGGGATTGAGGATTTAGAGGCAGCCATTTTGCAAGCGATCCAGGCGGATCACCTGCAAGCGGCCAACCTGGAAGTGGCCATTAACCAACGACAAGCGGCAGCACTGACCCGTGCCCAGGGAGCCTTAAAGCAAGTGGAGGACACGATCGCAGCCCACCTTCCCCTCGACTTCTGGAGCATCGATCTCCGGACTGCTATCCACGCTTTGGGTGAGATTACAGGTGAGGAGGTTACAGAGTCAGTGTTAGATCAAATCTTTAGCCGATTTTGTATTGGTAAATAGCAGGTAGGGAACTGAACTGATACTTTCCTAACTTCACCTAATTTCTGATGATAGAAAATCTAGTATTTTTACTAAATATCATGACTCTATTAGTATCAAAAATCCTAATTATTGGCGTCGTACAGAGTAGTTTGTCGCAGCAACTGAAACAGTTTGAAAATTGACATCACGATCATTAAGATGCATCATTAACTGGGTATTGGGATACTTGTTGATTTCGGAAATTATGTTTCTTAACTTGCTCATGCAATGTATTTCTTTCCCAGAAAACTCCTTCAGCATAGCCCTGGATTGAAGGCTCGACTTCGGCAATTTCAAGACGCTTCTCAGCCAAGCAAGCATATACTTCGTCAAGCTCCACACCGAAAAACTGCCTACCTAATTTCTTAGCAACCACCGATGTTGTCCCTGAACCAAGAAAAGGATCAAAGACCACATCGCCAGGATCAGAACTGGCCAGGATGATCTTAGCAACTAGTTTTTCTGGTTTTTGGGTGGGATGATCTGTATTCTCCGGCATGGACCAAAAAGGAACCGTCAAATCGGTCCAGAGATTGGAAGGATGTGTAAGACGATAGTTGCCTTGTTCGGTCATATCCCAATCCTTGGGATGACCATTCACCGTGTAGGGAGCGATTACCTTACGCTTTAACTTGACAGCATCGACATTAAAGGTGTACGTTTCAGAAACTGTACAAAACCAAATATCTTCCGATGCATTTTTCCAATTCTTACTGGCTCCGCGCCCTTTCTCACGCTCCCAGGTAATTCGATTACGCACCTTAAAGCGATCTTTAATTACTTCAAATACAGCCGGTGAAGATTGCCAATCACAGCATATATAAACAGATGAGGTAGGCTTTAGCAGCCTCTCAAGACCAGCCAAGCAAGCATCTAGCCAGCTTGTGTAAGCATCTAAGTCTCTTTTTTTAAAACTATTAGAATTGAAAGTTTTATTTAGATTATAAGGTGGATCAATAAACAACAAATCAACCGATTGTTGTGGCAAGAAATTCACTACTTGAAATAAGTCTTGGTTAATTGTGCAGTTAATAACTTCTTGCAAGCTGGCAGGCTTGTCTAACCGCAATAACTTTTGTCCATATTTGACTTTCTCTTCTTCGTTTAGAGTAATTGTCCGATTGCGAGGAGCACGTTCCTTATTTTGCACCATAGTTAATCATGAGCCACGAGTAGAAATCGCAAACACACCAGCCAAATCGAGTAAAGTTGAAGTTTAATAAATCACTTCTTTGGCTTATCAGACTTTGACAGTAGGATTTCATAACTTTATCATTTTTTGGATTACAATTTTTGGAATTCAGTTAGGTTCAATGCTTGAGATCTCTGCATAGATTCTACTAGAAACTGTCTGGCGCTGCCACCGTGATCTAATCCTATAGGGATGCCAGGGAGATCAACATCAGCAGAGATCAGGTCAATGCCTTTTCGCCGCTCTCTACTCTCTACTCTCCACTCTCTACTCTCCACTCTCTACTCCCTAGTCCCTATACTTGAGTACGTCCATCACCAACAGACAAGAGGCTAATGGATTCCCCCCTGCTCCAGATCGAAAACCTGCGTGTGGCCTATCCCCAAGCTGATGGGTCAGTCGCTACGATCGCCGCTGTCAACCCCGATGCGTCTATCCCTTGGGCTGTGGACGGGGTGTCCCTTACCCTGCAACGGGGAGAACGGTTGGGGTTGGTGGGGGAGTCGGGGTGTGGCAAGTCTACTTTGGGACGGGCGGTGATGCGGTTGCTGCCCCAGGCACGGATTGAGGGGGACATCCGGTTCAATGGGGAGTCGGTATTGGCATTCTCGCCCGATCGCCTGCGGCGGTTTCGGGGGGAAGCGATCGCCTTGGTCTTCCAGGACCCGATGACGCGGCTGAATCCGGTGTTGACCATTGCCGAACATTGCGTAGAAACCCTACGGGCACACCGGCCAAAGTTATCGCGGCAACAGGCCAAGGCGATCGCGCTAGAAACCTTGGCAGCCGTGAAGATTCCGGCGAATCGTTGGACCCAATATCCCCATGAGTTTAGTGGCGGGATGCGGCAACGGGTGGCGATCGCCTTGGCCTTGTTATTGCAACCCCAGTTGATTGTGGCGGACGAACCGACGACGAGTTTGGATGTGACGGTATCGGCCCAGATTCTTCAGGAGTTGACGCGGCTGTGCAGTGAGCGCGACATGGGGTTGTTGTTGATTTCCCATGATTTGGCGCTGGTGGGGGAATACTGCGATCGTCTGGCGGTGATGTGCGCGGGGAAATTGGTGGAACTGGGACCAACGGGGATGGTGTTGACGCAGCCCCAGCATGACTACACGCGATCGCTGTTGCGGGCGGCATTGCATCTGCAACAGGGGGAAAATGGGGGGGACCCAGGGAATCAAGCAGAGCCATTAGATCACCACAAAGGCACAAAGGCACAAAGGCAGGAAGTACCCGCAAGACCCTTATTGCGACTGGAGCAGGTACAGAAGCACTATGTGATTGAGCCGAATTTTTTGGAGCGGTTGTTGGCAAAATCCCCGCAGGTGATTAAGGCCGTAGATGGGATTAGTTTGGACCTGTATCCGGGGGAAATTTTGGGGTTGGTGGGGGAGTCAGGCTGTGGCAAGAGTACGCTGTCCCGGACAATTTTGCAGTTAATTCCGCCGACGGCGGGCCGGGTGGAGTTTTTGGGACAAGAGTTAACCCGACTTTCACCGCGATCGCTACGCCAACAACGCCGACAAATGCAAATGATTTTTCAAGACCCCCATGCCTGCTTAAATCCGCTATTAACGGTTGGGGAAAGTATTGCCGATCCGCTGTTGATTCATCAATTGGCAACTCCCAAACAAGCCCGATCGCAGGTCCTACAAATGCTAGAACGGGTGGGTTTAACCCCAGTAGAAACGTTTTACGATCGCTATCCGGGGGACTTATCCGGCGGGCAACAACAACGGGTGGCGATCGCGCGGGCATTGATTACCCAGCCCAAGCTGTTAATTTGTGATGAGCCAGTGAGTATGCTCGATGCCAGTATTCAGGCGCAGGTATTGGACCTAATGCTGAAACTCAAACAGGAGTTTGATCTGACCTATTTGTTCATTACCCATGATCTTTGGGTGGCGCGATTTTTATGCGATCGCATTGCAGTGATGCAGGCAGGTCAGATTGTGGAACTCGGCTCCACGGCAGCAATTTTTACCCAACCCCAACACCCTTATACCCAAACCCTGCTACAAGCCGCCCCTCTACTGGCAAAGCAGCAGACGTTGTAGCCCATCATTAACGATTCAAATCACCCGTAGGATTAATCTCTAGCCAGTTGTTGTGGGATTGGCCTCTGGCGGGTTGGGAACCCAAACACCTAGGTCGGAGACTGGATAGCCCGGTTAAAGCGCCGCAGCACCTCGCTGCGGCGACCATATACCCCCCGAATCTGTTGCCGGCAACAAACGATCGCAAAGTCATCTAGGGCCTCCGGTTGAATGCCATACATTTCCTGAAAGATGGGTGCCTCCACCCGACAGAAACGGGGACGATCAGCATAGATACGGCATTGGCGGCTCTCCGGATCAAAGTGAATACACCAACCATCCTCCCCCACTAAAGCAAGATACTGGGCCAATTCCGTCGGGCTGAGGTAGGAAGCCAAGCCGGGACGGGCTGCTGGATCAAGGTGGCAGCAAGCCCCACACTGCTCAATACATTGCCAAGTTGCCATCGCCGACAGTCCCCTCTGGTGTGCTTCTCGACAAACGTATACTTTTGTAAACTTCCTTAAAAGAGAGTTCAAACAACTCGATAAGATTAAATGCGAATCAATTTGGCCTCATCCCTGCTCAGTTCATTCAGGAGGAAACATGGAAATCGTGTCTCAGCTTGCAGCGATCAACGTTTTCGGCTTCAACATTGAACCGATTCTGCAACTGACCTTTGTCGCCCTGATTATGCTGGCAGGTCCAGCCGTGATTTTCCTCCTAGCGGCCCGGGGTGGCGACCTTTAAGGTTCCGCCGATCGTTTCTGCAACGCCGCCGAGGGGGCGTTCGTTGAGTTTGTCCCCTGCCGCTCCCGATCACCTGCTGTCGCGAGTCCCAGGCAGGGGCTTCGTGTTTCCTGGAGGAAATCCAGCAGTCGATGGGCAAAATCCAACTTGCTACAGGGTTCAATCCGCTGCTGTTGCCCGTGCCGATGGATAAAAACGGCCTGATTGGCATCACGGCCAAAACCCGTTTCCGGCTGATCGATGGGATTGGCCACGATCGCGTCCAGGTTTTTACGCTGTAATTTGATCAAGGCCGGCGGCACCACCTCACCGGTCTGGGCCGCAAAGCCGACCAAGCACTGGTGGGGCTGTTTGCGTTCCCCCAACTCAGCCACAATATCAGGAACCGGGGCCAGGGGGAGAGGATTCGGAAGATCCTGTTTGGCGAGTTTATGGGGCTGGTATGTCGCTGGTTTGTAATCGGCCACGGCTGCTGCCATCAGGATGAGATCGGCATTAGCAAACTGGCTAAGCATCGCTTGCCGCATTGCGTCTGCCGTGGTGACCGCCACCGTTTGCATCCCCATGAGGGCGGCGGGGTCGATTCCAGCGAGGGGACCATGTACCAGGGTGACCTGTGCCCCCCGATGCAGAGCCGCTTGCGCCAAGGCCACACCCATCTTGCCGGTTGCCGGATTACCTAAATAGCGCACAGGATCAAGGTATTCCTGGGTACCCCCCGCACTGATGAGGACCCGTTTACCCTGAAGATCGCGGCGTCCCTGGGTATAAAGCAACGACTGGAGGTGGGCCAAGAGGGTGACCGGTTCCGCCATGCGACCGGCCCCAACGCGATCGCAGGCTAATCGCCCCGATCCGGGTTCCGTCCCGTGATAGCGGGGATTGGCCATGAGCTGCTGCCAGTTCCTTTGGACAACCGCCTGCTCCCACATATCCGTATTCATGGCCGGAGCCAGCAGAATGGGACAACGAGAGGCCAAAACCGTATTGGTGAGAAGATTATCCGCCAACCCATAGGTTAACTTGGCCAGGGTATTGGCCGTCAGCGGGGCAAGGACCAATCCTTCCGCCCATTCTCCCAATTCGATATGCAGGGGCCGATCGCGATCGGCCTGCCAAAAGTCGGCGTCGGTATAGGCACGATGACGACAGAGGGTGGCAAAGGTCAGCGGCGTGACAAAGGCTTGGGCCTTATCGGTCAGGATAGCTCGCACCTCTGCTCCTGCCTGGGCCAAGGTGGAGGCAACCGCGCACAGCTTATAAGCAGCAATACCGCCCCCAATACCCAGCACAATGCGGCGATTAGCAAACATTAACCGCTAGGCTTCATCATAGGCTTCAAGGTCGAGCAGGTGGATATAGGGTTCCACTAACTCAGGCCGCTGGAAGGCGATGCTGCGGAGCAGGTGCCAGTCTTCTAATCCCGCAAAGGCGTTGGTATAGTCGTCTTGCTCTAGGCGACTGGCGAGTTCAGCCACATCGGCAGCCGTGAGGGTCGCCACGTTGTATTTCTCAGAATATTGTCCAGCGGGTTTCTTGGTATCGTTTCCAGGATAGGGTTCGGCCAGCGGGGGGGGGACGGGTTCAGTGCGGCAAGTCTGCATAAGGCATACATCTCCCAAGGACCTCTCTCCCTAAGCTTAGGCCAGCAATGGCCGAATCGTGGGGGCTGATCCAAGATTCTTCGGTTTCTTCGTGTTTTGTAATGTTTTGAGTGGGGCAATAGCTTCCGGAGCGGCTCCTCGGCGATCAGAAGGGCGCTCCCGGCCCCTAGGCATTGCCACCGAGTTCCGTTACTATCCAACCTAAGCGATCGGGTACTATCAGTTACCATTAGTTAGCATCAAGATAGCTACGATCAAGACAATCATCACCCTCAACATGGATCGTCCGGGATTGCCCATGCGTCTTCTTAACCTTCCTCCAGCCCACAACCGCCCAGCAACGTTGCTCCCTCTGCGCCGACGCCTACTGTGCTTAACCCTGGGCCTAACGGCGCTGTGGGTTGGTGCTGCCGCGCCCGTGCAGGCCGAAACGGCAGAAACGGCCCCTGATGCCCTGAAAGTGCTATTAACAGAAATTGACGAGGCGGCTAATCGTCAGGATCTTGAGGCAGTGATGCGGCATTACAGTCCGGCATTTGCAAACTCAGATGGCCTAGTCTATAGCACCCTTCAGGAAGACCTCAAAAAGCTCTGGGAACGGTATCCCCAACTGAGCTACCAAACCGAGCTGCTGAACTGGGAGCAGGAAGGTTCCACCCTCATGGCGGAAACCGTGACCACCATTACGGGGACCCAAAGCCTTGCCAGTCGGGAAGTGCAGTTAAAGGCTCAGCTACGATCGCGTCAGGCGATCGACCAGGATAAGATTGTGCGTCAGGAGATTTTGGCCGAGCAGAGCCAACTGACCACCGGCACAGCCCCGCCGACGGTAACCATTAAGTTGCCAGAAGCGGTTAAAGTGGGCCAGACCTTTAGTTTTGATGCCATTGTCGAGGAGCCACTGGGCGACAGCCTGCTGCTGGGGGCGATCCAGGAAAAACCCGTGCGGGCCAACGGCTTCTTTGAGCCAGTCCCGACCAATTTAGAGCTGCTGTCAGCCGGGGGGATTTTTAAGCTGGGGCGTGCACCGATTATGCCCGATAATCGCTGGATTACGGTGACCTTGATCCGGCCCGAGGGGATGACGTTTGTCACCCAACGCCTGCGGGTGGTGGAACGCATAGATCCTTAACCAGGATTCGATTGGGTCTAGGGGTAGCCGCAGCGCCCGGTCATTGGGCAGGGCATAGCGCTGATCCTGCTCGTCTGCCCCCCGGGGTGGGTATTATCTGCGTGATTTTGCGGATAAGGGCGGATCATTCACCCGATCGGATCAGTTATATTGGTGAGGCAAGAATTGGCGGACATCCCTATGCTGAAGATTAGGGAAAGACATAGAACACCTCAGAAGTCCCCCCAGCACCTAGGGGGCTTTTTTTTGCCATTTTTTAGGAGGCAGGCTCGGCCTACCCCTGACTCAGTTCAATAATGTTGCCGTCCGGGTCTTGGGTGAACAAGGCAGGACGACCGGAAGCGCTCATCTGCACGGGGGCACCGGCCTGCAAAAGCGTCTGTTTCGCCGCCTCTAGATCGGCGACGGCAAAGGCGATATGGGGGTTACGGCCCCATTTATCGATGTTAGCCAGGGGGGGCAGGGCGCTCGCCGTGGTGATCAGGTGCAGTTGCACGTCGCCTAGCTGATACCAGCAGCCGGGAAAGTTAAACGACCGATCAACCTTGCGTAGCCCCAGAACAGTACCATAGAAATGCTCAGCCCGTGGCAGATCAGTGACCAGTAGAGCCACATGGAGGTATTGGGTCAGGTGCATGGTCGGGGGATACCGTTACAAAACCTGGTGGGTGTAGGCGTGTTGCTTGACGTTATCTTCCGTGCGCACGATGCGTTCCGAGTTGAGAATACGCTTGCGATCGAGCGAATGGTTCATATCTCGACGCAGGCTGCCGATCGGGATCAGGGATTGGCTTTCAGGCCGCCGTTTGTAGGTCCGGGCAGCGGCGATCGTCCGTTCCTGGAAGTCATCGCAGAGTTGAGCCGTAGCGGGGAACTCTGGCGGCAGTTGGGCCTTACTTTCGTCCTGCAAGACACTGCCCAGCCGAGTGCCACAAGCTAGCTGGTAGGAGGTGGGAATCCCTTTCGTAATCGCTTCCAGGGCCGCTGAGGGAATCGGTTCCGCCACTTCAACGGGATGGATTTCGCCCTCTTCGCGGATAAAGCAGGTTGCAAGGCCAATTACCACATAGTCATCAGCGGTGAGATCAGGAGCAGAGGGGTAAGCAGTTGCCAGGGTCATCGTCGTCAGCGTTCGGAAAATAGGGGGACAGAGCGAAGATCATAAAGGTTCAGTAGATCACAAATTGAACATGGGATAGCCATCGCGGCTGTCTTCGGGGCAAGCCGTCGCGGCTGTCTCAAGGGCAGGCGGGATGCTTGCCCCACAATGATGTTTCAAGCTACTGAAAGTATGTATTTGGATTGTATGACGGGACGATCGCTTTTCTTCAAGAACGTCCAATCCCACTCACCCCACTGAGCAGCAAGAAGAGGCCCCCCAGCACGATCGCGATCGCCACAATACCCATAATCACATCGAGGGAGGAAGTCGTTTCCATGACATTACCTAACCTAGAGAAGTTGGATACAGCATACCGACTGCTGCCACTCCACCATACCGCCCGATCAGGATAGTTGCTCGAAAAGTAAATGCCGCAATGTTTGCATTTGTAGTGCTGCGTTGGTAGCGCTGGCTTTAGCCGGTAACGACTAAAGTCGTTACGACTAATCTTGGCACCTGCCCTCCCGGCAACCCACCACCAGAGCACTCTCCTCTCTCCTAAACCTGCAACGGCCCCAAATACCGCCGCAGATAGGGCGAAAAAACTTCATAAATCAGGGTGAGGGGTTGGCCACTATGCCAGAACAAGTAATGCCGTCCCCAAAAAGGTCCCGTTTCAGCAAAGGCTGCTTCTAGACTGGGGGAGTGGCCGTAGTGGATGCCCTGGATATCGCGATAGAGTTCCGAATGCAGGCGGGAAAGATTGTCCCAGATAGGGAGCGATCGATTTTGTAAATACTCATCGATATGGCTCGCATCCCACCAGGAGGTGGCATAGGCCAACCGTTGACCAGAGGCCGTGCGTAACCAGACTTGCCGGCGCAGGCGGGGACCAGGGACAGCTTCAATGAGGGCTGGGGCTTGATCAGGGTTCATGCCGATCGTGGACATATCAATGACATCGACTTCGATTGGTTCCCCTGTTAATAGCCGTAAATGACGGGTGGGTGACCCATCCCCCAGCAGGAGGATTTGCCACGCGGGGGCGAGTTGTTGATGGGGAAGGCCGGCTTGTACCACAGCTTCTCCACCCTGCCAGAGGGGACTCAGCTTATGCCATGCCGTCGGCTGGCTGGAGCGACTCTTGATTTCGTAAGCGGTAGCCAAAGTCTTTACACAACTTAACGTTCTTTTCCGTATGATATCGCCTTTACAGCGAGGATAAATTGCCTGGGTGAAATCTGGCAGATGATCGCTGATGGCAAGGAGAAGAAGATTTCCCTAAGTTTTGTTAGCCGCCACTTATCGGCAGGCTAGTCTCAAGGGGACGATCGCTGAGATACAAAATACTTTGTCAACCCCTATGCGCCGATCCGTGTTGATCGCTTCGCTGCTGCTGACCCTAGCCCTACCGATCTCCAGGAACACGGGGGCACTGGCCCAAACGCCAGCGGCAGATTCCAAACCCGATGCCCCCCGATCCCGAACCACCGCTCAGGTCGTAGATCAGGTCTGTGACTTTCTCAAGGCCCAGCGATCGTTCACCGTGGAGATGGACATCACCTACGACAATGTGCTGGACTTTGGCAACAAGGTGCAATATAGCGCCTACCAAAGCCTGTCGGTCCAAAAGCCCAACCGCCTGCGTAGTGAGTATGTGGGGGATGAACGGGTCACCGACTTCTATCTGGGCCAATAAACGTGGGGTGATGGGAGATGAACTGGGGGCGATCGGTTGCCCACGCCATTGGCACCGTCTCCCCAGTTCAAGCGGTTGATTTGTGGGTTGCCCTACCTCAACCCAACCCAATGCGAGCGCCTCGTTGCTGAGGGGAAAGGTCGCCAACCCTGATACTGCCGTAGCCACCGCCACGATACCCAATTGTTCCCAAACCCTATCCAGACGGCCTCCTAAGTTTCCGAGCAAGCCTAGGGAAGATTACGGAACCTTTCGATAAAACCACCGTCTGAGCCGCCTAAGCTACGTGCCTTTACGGAGACGAGAAACTGATGCTGACCAAAATTGGTGTACTCGGTGTGCTAAGTACGGCCATGTTGGGGGTAGCTCCCCTGCCAAGCTGGGCCAGTTCAAACAATAACCCGGTGGCCACGGTCCAAAACGCTAGCCAGCAGGCCACGGTCACGGGGGACAATAACCAGGTGATCCAGGTAATTAATCAGGTGAATGTCAATCACCCCGGCCAGGGCAACCTCAAGCGTGCCCTCAATAATACGGGGACGGTGCAGGATGCCGCCCAAGGAGCCGCAGTCAACGGCCAGAGCAACCAGGCGGTCCAGACGACGACGCAGGTCAATCAACGTGTCCAGGGCAATGCCCAGGGACGGGGCAACGATCGCGCGGTTGGTAACCAGGGTAAGGGTCATGCCTGGGGCCGCGATCGCAATTAGTCGAGCCAACGGCTTATCCCCTGCGGCATGGTCCGGGTGATCTCCCTGGATGGGATTTTTGAACAAAGCGAGATTTTTGAGGCGATCGTCATTGCCAGCATCAACCTTTAGCTGGTAAGAGAAGGAGACAGGATCGTAACCTCATCGCTATTCTTAAAGTTGAATAAATTGATTAAGGATCTGTCAATTGATTCTCAATTTTTTTCATGCTTTAGAATCGCTAATTTCAGATCAATATCTCCTTAATATATAGAGTGAATTAGCCTCAAAAAATCTCAAAAAAATCATAAATCTGGGAACCTAAAATCAAAATCAACGTCAAATTAAGCATGAGCGAACAATACTAGTTTAGCTAGTAAAATCGAGGTACCTCCTGTGAATGCTCATTCTTAACTTCGGCTGTTTTGTTTTCAGGGTTTATTCACTCCTACCTTTCACTAACAGTCGGAATTTTCATCAAGGAATCGATTCCTTCCGGAAACTTTTTTCACTGTTCTCAAAGAACTACTCACTGAAACAACACAACTTCTAAGGAGAAAAAAATGCTGAAGCGAGCTTATGCCTTGGGTCTGTTGAGCCTCACCTCTTTGGGGATGATTTCATTGCCTGCTTTTGCCGATACAGCAGTGATTCAGCGCAATACCCAGGATCTCTATATTGAAGGCCAACGGAACACCGCTGTGCAAGACAGCCAGCAGATTAACATCAACCGGCAAACCAATGTTCGCCATCGGGACGCCAATGTCGGTGTAGTTCAAGACGCCTATCAGGGCGCAACCGTGGTCGGCAAAGATAATGCCGCCTATCAGGGTAGCACGCAGATCAATGTGAACGATGAACGCCGCAGTCCTGACAGCAAGAAGCCCCATCCAGGCCGGGGTCGCGGACGCGATGGCATCTCGATCCAGCAAAGGTAAGCAACTTTCACCTAGCTTCAAGGAGGATGTATCTCTTGGAGCTAGTTTTGCTTGTATAAGCAGTGCCTAACATCGTTTTTGAGGTGGAATAGAAGCGCAGATCTGTCCAAGACAGATCTGTGTTTTTCCTATTACTACGTGATGTTTGTAAACGGAGTCAAGGCTCATGAACAGTAAACGCGTGATGGCGTTTAACGTGATGCCATTGTTGGTATTTTCTACTTTTCTGCTGCTGCCCAAGGTGGCGTTAGCGGAAACTCTTGAGGTGCGATCGGGCAATATGAGGATACACATTGTCGATGATGGTCAGGTGCAGATCAATGGTGATCAACTGCACGTGCAGACCCCAGGCTATTCCTTCCCGCGATCGCCCTACCGCGATCGCGGCTATAGCTATCGACGCCCCGATCTATCGGTATTTCGCCGGACTTGTAATGCTCAGGCGGATACCCAGAAGCAGGTGTATACCCAGCGATCGTCCGCTGGTTCTCTCTATCAACGTAGCACAGTCGTCACTCAGGTCTGTCGTTAAATGCGTCCCTGGGGAATGACTTCGCATGATGAGATAGAGATAGCAGGTTAAAAAAGCAACGGTGGGGTAGGCATCCTGCCTGCAACTGCAACAAGGCATCCTGCCCGTGATTGAGACCGTCGCGGTGGCTGCTACCCCACGTTTAATGAAGCTCTGCCTGCCAACGGAGAACAGCCTGCTGTAATTCAGCGCGATTTTGTGAGTGTTCGTCGGTGGATGCCTGTTGCCAATATTCAATACATTTACGAATAGACGCAACCGCTTGCTTCAGCAAATATATATCAGGATGCTGCTCGAAAAGGTGGCGGAAACTGCGTCCCAAAAGTGCTAGACTTGATCCCAATCGGACCTGTTCCGCAATAATGCAAGCAGGGTTAATGGGTAGATGAGTTATTGTAGGAGCGGTCACACCACCAAACCCAAAGCGGATGCCTGCTTGGCGAATCTTTCTAGAAGGATCATCTAATAGACCTAAACAAAGGATCTCAAAAATAATATCTAACCCAAGGCTTAATCGTAGATCGTTCAGACCAATATGAATTTCATCTATTCCTGGTACTTGCAAAATTGAATCGAGATTTTCCAAAGCAGTTTTGTTCTCCAACAAAAGTGAAGTACGCGCACGTCCTCGAACCTGGTCTACAAACTGCTGCACTTGGAAGGTAGTTTCAAACATGGGTAGCATGATGACATCTACCCCATAGGTAAGGATTCTTTCAATTTCTGTTTGACTATGCTCGTGAAGTGGATTAATGCGTACCATTAGCGAAGCATCGACTAGTAGTTCCCGTAGAATCTGCACATCTTGTTCACGGTGATCCGATAGGAATAAGTTTTGTCCTGCCTGACGTTGGGACTTACCTAACCTCTCTAGGTCAACCATAATGCGATCGATTCCGGCAATTTGGGCAAGATTCGCCAATTTATAGTCAGCCGTTATCAAACACAGATCAATAGTATTACTATTAGATACAAATTTATTCCTATGGAACATTGTTACTCATAATATTTTGCTCTAAGAATTACCATAAAAAAACTGTTGGCAATATTGAAAGGCATTCTGACTGACATAAGGTTCAGATCGAGCAATTAAATCGGCAAATAGTTTTTTAGCCAACTCTTTAGCTGATTTACTATGTCTAGCAATTTCTAATTCATTGGCAATAGTCAATTCCAAAAGATCACAAAGCAGTCGATGTTCTAATTTTTTTGTTTTATGCAAAAAACGATCTGGAAAGAGCACTGGTTCCTCTCTACCAATTCGTGGATATAAATGATGACGATCGCACGCTGAAAAATGATAAACAATATTTTCAGCTTCTATCCCAATAATCTGAATAATCAGATCACGTTGATCGAGTGTAACAAGCTGATGCTGATAGCCGTGGGTACTATAAACTGCATGATAAAGACCTGCAACACAAAGTTCCTGGCGATTGCCCCAGGCATTTAGATATTGACAAGTACCCTCTAGATGAGCGATGAGACTTCCATTAACATGTCCTAACGTCTTTGCCCCAAGAGCTTCTAATAACTGGAGCAAGACATTATAGTTATCTAGATCGTATGAATAGGTTTGTGAGTTCATGATGGTGATGACCATGAATAAGGAATAAATTCTGATTCAGGTGGTAGACGATCCTCATCGGGTTTTTCAAAGATAAAAGGCTGAGAGTTAATATGAAGAAGTAATGCGGGCTGTCTTCCATCTGCCCGAAAACCATGCCAAATCCTGGGTGGGATCTGGATTAATCTAGGCTCAGTTGCTTCAAGTACCATCACATCAATCTTACTATAAGATGATGAGTTCTCGCGTGCATCGTACAAAACCAGCCTAATACTCCCAGCGATAAGAATAATTTGATCAACCTGCTGATGGTGTCTGTACCAAGCTTTAACTATACCAGGATGGGTAGATGTCACGTACGCTTGACCAAAGCCCGGAAAATTTGGATCATCTCGTCGCTGTATTTCCATTAACCATCCTCGCTCATTCGATACCATTTTGAGCGGTAGTATTTTGACACCTTGAATAGGAGAACCTGCTGGCAGCATAGTTGCTTAGACTAAGGAATAACTTCAATAGCATTATTCTTAACATGGATAAAATCATTTTCTGTTGTTTCGCGATCCCAAAGATACTGACGTCCCCATTTCATTTCAATATCCAGTGGTTTTAAGCCTATTTTCAATGCAGCATGACGTTTTAGAAGATAATCCAATCCCAGATATTTATAGTGCAATAATTTAACTTCGGTAGGCTTGGGGTATAAAACTTGACCCGTAGGAAAAGCAAAATGTCTTCCAGGATTATAGTTAATCTCCTCAATTAAATTCGGATTAAAAATTACTACTTTGTTCATTAATCCCCAAGGCATCCCTCGCGTGATGGCATTGCAGAGTAGATCGTCCGTGGTAGGAAAACTTTCTGAGATCATTTGATACCCTTGAGCAGAAATAATTGTAATACCCTGGGAATAGCAATGTTTTAGATAATTTTCTAAGTCTGGATGGTACACATGTTCATCTATGTTGCAAATAATTACCCAATCAGCTTTCCCTCTGCTCTGCTTCCAAGCCTGATTTGCCATTTTTTGACTGTTTAGTACAAATGAATATTCTTCATTGACAAAAGGTTGAATAGTCACATTATCATAACTGCTTAAAATTTCTAGGGAACCATCAGTTGATCCGTCGTCATAAATAAAGAATTTTTCCGCGATCGGTTGATAATGACGCAGATAATAGGGCAACATACTTACCTCATTCCAGCACAAAGAATATACGTGAATTTTCACAACTCTTGTACCTCTTCATGAATTTGCTATCATAACCAACCAATGCATAATGAAAAAACATAAAAAATCTTAACTTTAATATCAAAAAACAGTACTAGCTCGGCTTCTTTGGTTACTTGCTGAAAATGACGGAATTCATACAGTTTTTATTGTAGTAAGTGATTAAAAGACTTGCCCTAGCTAAGCCACGGGCTATAAGCTATGGCCTACCACAATATATTCAGAATAGCCTATTTTTTTTCTGTGTCAAGCACCTAGAAACCCAGAAGTGTTGAAAGTTAGGTTAAGCGATGGAAAAAAGGGACAGAATGCAGTATTCTGTCCTCTAACAAATAAAAAATGATGTTCTATGATAGCCTCATTCCCGAAGCTTGTCAAATTGATCTTGAAGCAGCTTTGT
>NZ_JBRCAD010000170.1:0-9585 GCF_053493415.1 Trichothermofontia sp.
ACAAAGCTGCTTCAAGATCAATTTGACAAGCTTCGGGAATGAGGCTATCATAGAACATCATTTTTTATTTGTTAGAGGACAGAATACTGCATTCTGTCCCTTTTTTCCATCGCTTAACCTAACTTTCAACACTTCTGCCTCTAAAGCTACTACTCGTGATTTCAATACTAGTGCTGTTGTTATCAGGATTCACATATCGAACCGTTAGTATTGCTGAGCTATTGTATGGAATCTCAGATTGACTTAGAGTGGCATCAAAAAATCTGTCCTGTCCAGGTTCAGGTTGCCCAGGTTGTTGGATCTGTTGAGGGCATGACAATGTGTAATTCCACTCAGTAGTTGATTGCTGAGGGTTACCTGTCACTACTACATCTACAAAGTTTGCTTGCCCTTGCAAGTTAAATGAAGCATTGCCAGTATTTGGCACAAAACCAGTATCAATAACTGTTTTACCCTCGTAAATAACCTGTAACCTGTCAGGTACGTCATAATGCTCATAGGAAATACTGACTGTTCCCCTATTAGAAGTAAGTTGAATCCTCCTTCTGTCACCTGCTTGCCCACCACTCACCTGCTCTTCTCCACATTGCCCACTCCCATTCCCGTGAGACTGTGCAAGTGAAGGTTGAGTAGTAGCTTGGCTAGATGTAGTAGGTTGGCTAAGTATAGTATCGCTTAAAAAATCAATTGGATCTGAACCAGCCTTCCATAGACTACTTATAACAGCAGGTGCCAAACTATTACGACATCTTGTAGAACTAATACACCTACTAAAGGTTTGAGGATTTCTAAATGCCCATTCTGTCGCTGCTAGAAGAGTGGCTACGGCAACAATGGCAGGTAGCGCCTTCGCGACTTTCCCTAAAAATTTACTACCTGATACTACCAATGGCCTATATTTAGGGGGAATTATTTTTTTAATAAAATTTAGATTCCGATTATTCCTAAGATACTCATTCTGATTATTTCGAACATTATCTTTCCACTTTAGTGTCTCATTCCTGGCAGCGCTGGTTCTTTCTGATTCAGGGATTCGAGCAAGTTGCTGCTTTGAGATTGAGATGGAATACTGATTTTTTGATATGAATTTACTCTTGATAGTATTTACTGTGTTTCCCCTTCCTAAAGGAATAGCTAATAGATATAATTTATTATTTTCATCTCTTGTGTCTTGAAGAATCGCAGCAATAAAAGATTGATTGGAATCCTGACTATATGAAAGAAGAGTAGAATTTTCCTCGTCAAAAACCAACTCAACATTACCTTGAGATGATGCGGAAGCTTGGTTGTAGTTAGGTAGATCTTCAAGTTTTAGATTTACAGGAAATAAAAGGAGAGGATTTTGGCTGTCTAAGCTTTCGTATGCAGCTAAAATCCAAAGATCTTGTCCTGACTGATTTATAGGGCCTAAGTTGATCTCAATGGCTTCCCCCTCGTACCCTTGATACGTATTATTATCATCAAAATCAGGGCGGCGGACAGGGAAGTTGGGGCCGGGATCGGAGGGGTAGGGAGGTGGAGTGACAGTATTAGAAGGGGCTGGTGTCACCGGCACATCATCAAACTCACTCGATCGCTGCGCTATTAACCGATCATCAGCCTGCTGCGCCACCAACCCAGCCTCAGCCTGCGCCACCTCAACCCTCGGCATCGCCGCCACCGCCCGACCCGTCATCCCGTGCGGCAAACATACTTGATCCGTTGTCAGCACCGTACACAGCGCCACCGCCACCAGCCGATTCAGCCACTGCCCCGGCGTCAACAGATACGCCACGATCGCCGTACAGAAACCAATAGCCAGAAACCAGAAGCGACGAACCTGGCGCATAGGAAAACTCCAGTGAAAATGAAGTCGGAGCGAATAGACCTTGTATATCAGATTCCCCTGAGCCTTAACCCCACACCATTACAAAATTTTATCTTTGATACCTTTCCCCGCTAAACTGGGAACTATGGGATCGAAGCATCCCTAAGCATCGCTAGACCCGCTTCAACGTTAAATATTCCTGACATTTAGGAGCCATTAGCAACCATGAAGCCCCTTCGTCCTAGTCCGCGATCGCTCATCACCCTTGCCAGCCTTACCCTAAGCAGCCTCATACTCAGTACCCAAGCCAGCCCAGCCCAACCCGGCCCCGGTCAACGCGGCTTCTGGTGTGGCAACAATAACGGTGCCCCCGCCACCCTCTACCAAAACTCCGAAGGCGGACGAGAACTCTGGATTAACTGGCGCTCCCATGTCTTCACGGGTGCCGGTTACGACCCCCTCACCCGTTGCCAGCAAGTCAGCGCCCGCTTAGAAAACTATCGCCAAGCCCGTAGCCTTAGATACGTCACCGTCGGCATCATGAACGGCCAGCGCGTCATGTGTACCGCCAGCCAAGTCAATGGCCGCTGCGAAAACCTGATTTACACCCTCCGCCCCGGTCAAGACGCCGTGCGCACCCTCCATAACTTCCTTGCCCTGCGAGAAGGTCAATTGGGAGCACCCGCCCTCAACGAAAGCGGCAGCATTCCCTACATTAATGTCGGTGCTATCCTCGACGCTGACGAGGCCAGAGCCAACGCCCGCCCCACCACCAACCCCCTACCTACCCCCAGCCAGACCTATCAACCTACCGTCCCCAGTTCTCCCCAACCCGTCTCCAGCGGTGGCATGAGGGAGTTATAAGCAATGGCGCGATCGCCGCTACCGCCACGACCACCCCAATGGCCAGGGGCGAGGCTGGGACTGGGCCTTGCCCTGTTTCTTGGCGTGTCCAGCCCTCCCCTGCTTGCCCAACCCGTTGCCCAACCCGTTGCTCAACCTTGGTCTATTAACGCCAACCCCCCAGATCTCCAACTGGCCAGCATCACCAACCTTGCTCGCCAAACCACCGTGCGCCTGCTCACGAACGGGGCCTCCGGTTCCGGCGTGATCATCCAGCGCCAGGGGTCTATCTATACCGTGCTCACCGGTTGGCATGTCGTCGCCTTTAACGATCGCCATACCCTGCTCACCCCCGACGGTCGCCGCTATGGGTTACTGCGATCGCCGCGCCAATTGGGGAATACGGATTTAGCGATCGTGCAATTCGCAAGTTCTATTCCCTACCGGACGGCCCCCCTCAAAACCGACCCCATTTATATCGGTGAAACCGTTTACGCCGCAGGCTTTCCCATGTATCAAGGCCAGAGCCTTAACCCAACCTTTGATCAGGGTATTCAGAACTTACGAATGAGTCAGGGTGTCGTCTCCCTTCTCCCCACCAAATCCCTTGCCCAGGGCTATCGCCTCGGCTATAGCAATGATGTGGTGATTGGCATGAGTGGTGGCCCTATTTTCAACAGCCAAGGCTTATTAGTGGGTATTAACGGTCGCCGCAAACACCGCGATCCCGGCTTTGGGGTCTATGCCTTTGAAGACGGCAGCGAACCCGATCCAGCCCTCTTGGAACAAATGCTCAACGCCAGTTGGGGGATTCCCATCTCCACCTATCTCCAGTTTTTCCCGGCGATGAGTCGTCGGGGAGCATCCCAGTCCTGGCAATTTCCCCCTCATCCCCCAACGCCTTCCCCCAGTAGGGATGAAGGGGAGCCAGTCAAAGTCCCTCTCCCACAAAGGGAGCCAGTCAAAGTCCCTCTCCCCTTGTGGGAGAGGGATTTAGGGTGAGGGGAGAAAAGTGGCATACACCCAGTAGCCGATAACTCTAGTGATCTGAACATTCCCTTTTCCAAACTTAACTGAGTCCGATTCCATTTGTATCAGCTTGAACCGATTGTTTTCTATTTAATCTTGAGGAGTTCTGTTATGAGCCGATCCAGTTGGCAAGCCCAGTCCCTAACCGGAATTTTAGCGGGTACTGCCACGATCGCCGCGATCGTCATTACCCAACCCGCAATGGCCAAAACCGCCAGAGAAGTCGCCCAAATTGCCATCCCGACCACCGTCCGTATTGATAATGCCCTCGGTAACGACTACGGCGGCTCCGGCGTGATCATCGCCCGCAGCGGCAAAACCTACACCGTCCTCACCGCTAACCATGTGGTTAGCAATGGCGGCACAGAATACAGCATTTATACCAGCCGCAAAAAAAGCTATCCCGTCCAGTCAGTTGTCAACTTGCAACGCAGCGAAAGTGACCCGGATCTAGCCATCGTCATCTTTGAAAGCAGCGACGAATATCCCGTTGCCCCGATTAGCAACTCCGACGAAGCCACGATCGGCTCTGGCATTTATATTTCCGGCTATCCCCAATCCATTGAAAATAATGGCGAACGGGAATACGAATTTACCGCCGGTCAAGTCACCAGCCGCCCCGATCGCCGCCCCAACGGCTACACCCTCCGTTATGATGCCGTCACCCGCCGAGGCATGAGTGGCGGACCCGTGTTTGATGTCAGCGGTCGGGTTGTGGGGATTCATGGCCAGGGCGATCGATCTGGGGTAGTGACAGAAGCAGGTGGGGACACCGAAGAAATTAAAACCGGCTTTAATGCTGCCGTGCCGATCAATCTTTTCCGGTCATCCACTCGGGTAGCGGGCGTTGAAATTGCCTCTCTGAAAATCGACAACAAACCCCCCGATAATGTCGAAGCTACCCAACCCTCCAAACAGGAAGTCAACAGTTGGTTTGATAATTTTGCGCTCGGCATTGGCTTAGGCATTATTCAACAAATCGTCCCAATTCGGGTTCCTGGCCTGCGTTTTTAGGAAATCAATTTTGCAATAGGATCTGGTTGGGGAGAATTTCATCTAGCTGTTGCTGGGGAGTCACGATCGCGACTAAGGCTCCCCTACTTTCCTTAAAAGCTTTTTGATGAGATCTTCTGAAAGATATAGACCTGCCTTTTGGAGTGAGTCTAGGCTGGGGCTAAGACCTTCAATCTGTCAAAACGCCTCCAGGAACTAGAATCTCTGCAAAGACTTGAGGGAGGAGATTGGCTTGGTTACTTTTGAAAAGAGCAAGCAATGGTGAAGTATTAATAATGGCTTTACGATTCGGCATTATCCAGATCTGCTTGTAATTCTGCTTCAGTATATTGCATAAAATCAACTTTATAGTGAGCAAACGCATCTAAAAGTTCAGACCTAGTAATTCCAGCAATTTCAGCCGCTTTACTTTGAGAGATTTCACCCATTTCATACCATTTAATGGCAGCGACAAGGCGCATCTCTTGTACAAATTCTTCGGGAGACTTACGACGGGAGGAAAAAATTGTCTCTGGTAGTTCAAGAGAGATGGTAATCATAAGCTATTGTCTGTATTGACAGCCAGATTTGAGACAAGTCGATCACTATAGGCAGGGTTTACGGCAGGAGAGGGGAAAATTGGGGGTTAAGGGCGATCGTAGAGGTTCGGGACCGGTTTTGGCTAGGGGCCTGCGGAAAGATGCCCTGCTGAATGCATTCCCCTGTTTGCTTGACCCAGCCACCTGAGACCGCTACAACGGTAGTTAAGCGTTACTAAAACCACGATGACGACCTTAGCGATCGCCCTCCAACCGACCCTAGAACTGACCGACGAGCAGTTTGAGGAAATCTGTCGGCATAACCGTGACCTGCGGCTAGAGCGATCGGCACGCGGAGAATTGATTATCATGCCCCCCACCGGAGGAGAAACCGGACGACGAAATCTCCAGTTAGGCGCAGACCTGTTTGTGTGGAACCAGCAAAGTCAATTAGGTGTTGCCTTCGACTCCTCAACTGGATTCAAGTTGCCCAATGGAGCCATTCGTGCGCCCGATGTCGCGTGGGTGAGGCGCGATCGCTGGCTGGCCCTAACTCCGGAACAGCGCCAGAAATTTATTCCCCTCTGTCCCGATTTTGCGATCGAACTGCGTTCCCCCAGCGATGAGTTAGCAGAGGTGCGGGCTAAGATGCGCGAGTATCAAGACAATGGCTTGCAACTGGGTTGGTTGATTGATCCGAAAACCCAAACCGTCGAAATCTACCGTGCCCAGCAAGCTCCTGAATTAGTGATGAACCCGGCAAGTCTATCGGGAGAACCCATCCTCCCAGGGTTTAGCCTCGATTTGACTGGGATTCTCACTAACCCGTTAGAATTCTAAGTATCAGTAGATCAAAAAACATCAAAAAACAATTGTGGGGTAGGCATCCTGCCTGCCCCTGAGACAGCCGAGACGGCTATCCCACGTTCAATTTGTCATCTACTGAGCATGGGTCGCTAATACCTCAGCCCAGACCAGAAGTCATCGCCCTACCTATGAGTACACTCGCGATCGCCCTCCAACCGACCCTAGAACTGACCGACGAACAGTTTGAGGAAATCTGTCGGCATAACCGCGACCTGCGGCTAGAGCGATCGGCACGCGGAGAATTGATTATTATGCCCCCCACTGGCGGCGAAACGGGTGAGAGGAATGCTGGCCTCATTGGGCAACTGTGGCAATGGAATCAATCCACCCAATTAGGCCGCATCTTTGACTCCTCAACTGGATTCAAGTTACCCAATGGAGCCATTCGTGCGCCCGATGCCGCTTGGGTGAGGCGCGATCGCTGGCTGGCCCTAACTCCGGAACAACGCCAGAAATTTATCCCCCTCTGTCCCGATTTCGCGATCGAACTGCGTTCCCCCAGCGATGAGTTAGCAGACGTGCGGGCTAAGATGTGTGAGTATCAAGACAATGGCCTGCAACTGGGGTGGTTGATTGATCCCAAAACCCAAACCGTGGAAATCTACCGTGCCCAGCAAGATCCTGAATTGTTAATGAATCCAGTCATCCTGTCGGGGGAAAGCCTCCTCCCAGGCTTTAGTCTTGACTTAAGTGGCATTCTCGCCAACCCGTTAGAATCGGAATGACTTGTCTCCTGTGCCAGCCATGACCGGAAGCTATCGCCATTCCCAGGCTTCCATTAGCGATCGCCCGCCAACCCCCAGTTCCCCCTTCAAGGCCGCAAGCTGTATATAAAAACTTTAGATTGGCGTCCATACATCGTTGGTGCGCTGTGTGCCATAATCCCATCTACCCAATTTCCCCGTACCGGATTGCTTACCCCAGAAACAAACAGTGGCCCCCGTTGTGGCCTGGGCAACATGGCCTGGGCAATGCAGCCTTGGATAGTTCGGCATTGGACAACGTGTTCACGCCCGATTGCAGATGGCAACAAGCCGGCTAACTGGATTACACAAGGGGTGCACCCATGACCACCTGGTATCAGCTTGAACCCACGATCGTATTGCACCAATTAGATACCCGTATCGACACTGGCTTAAGTGGGGCAGAAGCCAGTCGGCGCTTAGTCCGCTACGGCAAAAATGAACTCCAAGAACACCCTCCCAAAAGTCCTTGGATCATGCTGTGGGAGCAATTTACTGCCACCACCGTGTTGGTCTTGATTGTGGCGGCGGTCATCTCAGGGCTGCTGGCTGATTTCAATGATGCAGCGGCGATTATGGCGATCGTGATCTTTAACGGTCTGCTCGGCTTTACCCAGGAATATAAGGCAGGACAGGACTTTGCCGCGCTGAAAAAAATGGCGGTGCCCAAGGCGCGAGTTTGGCGGGACGGTGAGTGGCAAGAGGTGGTGGCGAGTGAACTTGTCCCAGGGGACATTATCCAACTGGAGGACGGGGACCAAGTCCCTGCCGATGCCCGTTTGCTGGAATGTACCAACCTGCGCACCCAGGAGTCTGCCTTTACGGGGGAGTCGGAGTCGGTGGAGAAAAGTGTGGCAACGCTGACGGGGGACAGTTTGCCCCTAGGCGATCGCCACAATATGGTGTTTATGGGCACGATCGTCACCTATGGTCGCGGACGGGCAGTGGTGACAGAAACGGGCATGAGTACGGAGTTGGGCAAAATTGCTGACTCGCTGCATTCGGTTGAACCGGAAGCCACCCCCCTCCAACGTCGCTTGGATCAATTGGGACGCCGTCTGGCGCTGATGGCCCTGGCCCTCGTGGCGGTGATTTTTGGCTTTGGCATCGTGCGGGGTGAAAACGTTGAAGAGATGTTTTTGACCGCTGTCAGCCTTGCTGTTGCCATTATTCCTGAAGGTTTGCCCGCTGTGGTGACGATCGCCTTGGCCTTGGGGTCGCGGCGAATGCTGAAACGCAAGGCGTTGATCCGGAAACTCCCGGCGGTGGAAACTCTGGGATCAGTGACCACGATTTGCTCCGATAAAACGGGCACTCTGACCGAAAATCGCATGACGGTGACGATCCTATCCCTAGCTGGACAACGGGTAGATCTGCGGGAAACCTTTGCCGAAATTACCTCCCGCCTAGATGGCAATAAATCCATTTTTCACCCCGGAGAAGGGACCCAACTCCCGGAACCAATGGCGCTGACCTTAGTGGGCTGTGCGCTCTGTAATAATGCCCTGGTTCCTGATGACGTTGATCTCCCCGCTGATGGCCAACGCCCGGATTCAGACGTACCCAAGGCGATCGGGGACCCCACTGAAATTGCCCTAGTCGTTGCCGCTGATCGCCTGGGTCTAGATAAGGAGGAGTTGGAGGAACTACTACCCCGGCAGGCGGAAGCGCCCTTTGATTCCGATCGTAAGCGGATGACCACGATTCATCGCATTGAACAAGAAGGTGAGCAGTGGAAATGTGACAATCCCTCCTCACGGCTGCTGCCCCGGCTCAGTTCGCTGATCCAAACGCCGTATTTGGCGTTCACAAAAGGCTCTGTCGATGGGCTGTTGCAAATTTGTAACCAGGTGTGGGTGGATGACTGCACCGAGCCACTAACGCCAGAATGGGATGAGCAGATCCGGGGGCGCAACGATCGCCTGGCGAGTTCAGGTACCCGTGTCCTGGGTGTTGCCTTCCGGCCAGTGCAAACGCTACCGTTGCCAGGGCAAGAAGTCACCCTAGAGCAGGATCTCATCTTTGTCGGACTGGTGGGGATGCTCGATCCGGCCCGTCCGGAGGCCAAAACGGCGGTGCAAACCTGTCACCGGGCGGGGATTCGGACGGTGATGATTACGGGTGATCACCCATTGATGGCACGACACATTGCCGAAGACCTGGAAATTGCCCAGAATGGTCGGTATCTCACGGGTCAAGAACTCGATAAGCTATCCCTGGCGGAACTGGAGCAGCAGGTGGAGGTCGTGGCGGTCTATGCACGGGTGTCGCCGCAGCAAAAGTTGGCGATCGTGGAGGCGTTGCAAAATCGTGGCCATATTGTATCGATGACGGGGGATGGGGTGAACGATGCGCCGGCCCTGAGTAAGGCGGACATTGGCGTGGCGATGGGGATCACGGGAACGGATGTGGCAAAGGAGGCGGCGGATATGGTGCTGCTGAATGATAACTTTGCAACGATCGTGGCGGCGGTTGAAGAGGGGCGGGTCATTTATGACAATATTCGCAAATTTATTCGCTATAACCTAACGGGGAATACCAGTGGTGTGGTGATCATGCTGCTCTCACCTTTGCTGGCGCTGCCGCTGCCCCTGCGGCCCACCCAAATTTTGTGGATTAACCTATTGGCAGATGGGTTGCTGGCTCTGGCATTGAGTGTGGAGCCGGCGGAAAGTAATGTGATGCGGCGTCCACCCTATCCCCCGAATGAAAGTGTGTTTAGCCGGGGGGTGGGGCGTGACATTATCTGGGTGGGGAGCCTGAT
>NZ_JBRCAD010000171.1:0-18028 GCF_053493415.1 Trichothermofontia sp.
ACAAAGCTGCTTCAAGATCAATTTGACAAGCTTCGGGAATGAGGCTATCATAGAACATCATTTTTTATTTGTTAGAGGACAGAATACTGCATTCTGTCCCTTTTTTCCATCGCTTAACCTAACTTTCAACACTTCTGAGTAGAGACGATTTATAACGACTTTATCCCTGATGAGCGGCGTTCTCGTCGAAAAACTTGTACAACTAAGTTTGAGCGCATCCTTGTGATGCGAAAAGTTTAATACCTACAAAGTTAGTTTGCATCTTTCTCAACCTGCTCCCCCACAGCCGCTAAAGTGTATAAAGTCAGTAGGGGAAGGGCATGGCCCAGCGCCAGACCGGGCAGCGTTGTCTCCCCTAATTATTTGCAGTGCTTAGGAGAGTGTTCCGTGGAGTCCCGATACGAACCCCAGGTGATTGAGCAAAAATGGCAGCAGGTCTGGGCCGACCAAGGGCTGGATCGGACCCTGGAAGCCGATGCGGACGACTCCCAGGGAAAGCGCCCGAAGTTTTATGCCCTGTCGATGTTCCCCTATCCCTCCGGCACGCTGCACATGGGCCATGTCCGGAACTACACGATTACGGATGTGATCGCACGGGTCCACCGGATGCAGGGCGATCGCGTGCTGCACCCAATGGGGTGGGATGCGTTTGGTCTGCCGGCGGAAAATGCGGCGATCGATCGCGGGGTCGCTCCGGCCAAATGGACTTATCAAAACATTGCCCAGATGCGATCGGAACTCCAACGGCTGGGTCTCTCCTACGACTGGGAGCGGGAGGTGACCACCTGTTCGCCGGATTATTACCGCTGGACGCAATGGCTGTTTTTGGAATTCTTCAAGGCAGGTTTAGCCTACCAGAAGGAAGCAGCCGTCAATTGGGACCCGATCGATCAAACCGTGTTGGCGAATGAACAGGTGGATAGTGAGGGCCGTTCCTGGCGATCGGGGGCGATCGTCGAGCGCAAACTGTTGCGCCAATGGTTTTTGAAAATTACCGATTACGCGGAACAACTGCTCCAGGATTTGGATAAACTACCGGGCTGGCCGGAGCGGGTGAAACTGATGCAGGCCAACTGGATCGGCAAGTCTACCGGGGCGCAGGTGACGTTCACTACCGAGCAGGGCGATGAGATTACCGTGTTCACGACCCGGCCCGATACGCTTTGGGGGGCAACGTTCATGGTGTTGTCACCGGAACATCCCCTAGTCCCCAAGTTGACAACGGCATCCCAGCAAGCGGCGATCGCGGCCTATCAACAGGCGGCGGCAGCGAAGAATGAAATCGATCGCACGGCGGAGGGACGCGAGAAAACGGGGGTTTGGACCGGCAGCTATGCGATTAACCCAGTCAATGGCGAGAAAATCCCGATCTGGATTGCTGATTATGTGTTGATGGACTACGGCACGGGGGCAATCATGGCGGTTCCAGCCCACGATCAGCGCGACTTTGAGTTTGCCCGGACGTTTGGTTTACCCGTGCAGGTGGTGGTACAACCCGAAGGCCAAAATTTGGATGGGGAGACGCTGACGGCGGCGTGGCCCGGTGAGGGGGTGATGGTCAATTCGGGACCGCTTGATGGGATTCCAGCCGGTAAGGGCGAGGGTCAAAGTGTGATGGCCGCGATCGCCTGGTTGGAGGCGCAAGGCAAAGGTAAAGGCATGGCCAACTACCGCCTGCAGGACTGGTTAATTTCCCGGCAACGCTATTGGGGCTGTCCGATTCCCGTAATCCACTGTCCCGACTGCGGCACGGTGCCGGTGCCAGAGGCGGATTTGCCGGTGCTGCTTCCGGAGGAAGTGGAACTGACGGGACGGGGAGCCTCACCCTTGACCCAGTTGGCCGATTGGGTCAATGTGACCTGTCCCCAGTGTGGGGCGGCGGCACGGCGGGAAACGGATACGATGGATACGTTTATTGATTCGTCCTGGTATTTTCTACGTTATCCCGACGCGAATAATGCCGATCAGGTATTTGATCCCAGCAAAGTGAATGATTGGATGCCAGTAGATCAGTATGTGGGGGGCATTGAACACGCAATTTTGCACCTGCTCTATTCGCGCTTTTTTACCAAGTTTTTGCGCGATCGGGGCCTGATCAATTTCGATGAACCCTTCCAACGGTTGTTAACCCAAGGCATGGTGCAGGGCAAGACCTATAAGAATCCCCGCACGGGTAAGTATGTGGTGCCCAGTCAAATAGCTGACCCAGCGAATCCGGTTGATCCGGAATCGGGTGAACCCCTGACAGTGGTCTACGAGAAAATGTCCAAATCCAAGTACAACGGCGTGGCTCCAGAGGCGGTGATTGAGAAATACGGGGCCGATACGGCGCGAATGTTTATTTTATTCAAGGCTCCTCCTGAAAAGGATTTAGAGTGGGATGAGGCGGATGTGGAAGGCCAATTCCGGTTCCTAAATCGGGTATGGCGGTTAGTAACTGAGTTTGCCCAAACCCAAAAGGGGAAAGTCCGAACCGCGCCTGATTCCCTCACCAAACCCGAAAAGGATTTACGGCGGGCTATCCACACGGCTATTCAGGAAACCACCCACGACTTGGCGGGGGATTATCAGTTCAATACGGCGGTGTCGGAACTGATGAAGTTGAGTAATGCCCTGAATGAGGCGATTTGTGTGGATTCGCCGGTTTATGCCGAGGGCATTGAGACGTTGTTGCGGTTGATGGCTCCGTTTGCACCTCACATTAGTGAAGAGTTGTGGCACCAGTTGGGGTATACGGATTCGGTGCATCGGCAGGCGTGGCCCGTGGCCGATCCGCAGGCGTTGGTGGTGGATGAAATCACGATCGTGATTCAGGTGATGGGCAAAACCCGTGGCACCATTCAGGTCCCAGCGGGGGCGGATAAGCAGGCGTTGGCGGACTATGCCCGTGAGTCGCCCGCAGCCCAGCGTCATCTGGAAGGCAAGGAGATTAAGAAGGTGATTGTGGTGCCTGGAAAGCTGGTGAATTTTGTCGTGGCGGGTTAACGGGCGATGACGCAAGCAAGCATTGCAGCGGCGGACACGACCCTGCAAAGCCTCAAGCAAAGTTTAGGGTTGCAATTGGCTAGCAATCCCCACTTTTTCCCAGAATGGACACCAGAGTTGACAATGGGACCGGATAGTTTGATTAACGCGGATCGAAAACAATTAAATCGCGTTAAAACTAACTTCCTGGAAATGCTCGAAGATCCCCCAGTATTGGAAAACAGTGTCAAGATGGTTGTCCTATCACCGCTGCTGGATCTGGCTGGATTCTATCGTCACCCATTTCGCATTGCTACCGAAACCAGCATCGCGATCGCGCTTGAGGATGAGGGCATAACCATCGGAGGGCGGATTGATATTCTGGTGATCAAAGCGAACCTCTGGATCACGGCGATCGAGTCCAAACGCAGCGATTTTGCCGTGACCCGTGCGATTCCCCAAACGTTGTCTTATATGCTGGGTCATCCCTCCCTGGAAACCCCAACCTTTGGCCTGATTACCAATGGCACGGATTTCCTTTTTCTCAAGGCCCAGCGAACACCCACGCCGCAGTATGCCATGTCCCGTCTTTTTTCTCTGATCAATCCCAATAATGAACTTCACGATGTCTTGGCAATCTTGAAATATCTAGGTAGTCTTTGAGAAGGGGGAGAACGATCGGGCACGCACAACTTGAAGCTATCGTTATTTCTGTATGGACTTAGATCGCAATAGTGATCTCGATTGCCTACTTTCTATCGTAACTTTGATAGCAATTTTAGGATAGATGAGGTAGTCAGAACAGCAGTTATTATAGCATCTGGCGCTAGCCGTTGAGAACAGCTATACTAGAGGTAGTGGGGAAGCCTAATGGCTCCCATGCGCCTGTTTAAGGTTACTAAGTTTACTGAAGGTGAGGCTGAAGTTGATGGAAATTCATGAGCTAGTTCTTGAAATGAAGTTGCTTGAACGCCGTCTGACTCTCTATGAAGAAAAGTATGGTGTTCTCAGTGAAGACTTTTATGCTGCTTTAATAGCAGGACAACTTTCACGGTATGACGAATTTGATGAGACTCGCACTGACTTCAGCCGTTGGAAAGGTATTTATGAAACCTGGCTGCGTCGCAAACAAGCGTATGTGAAGCAGATAGGACAGCGTGAATTAGCTTCAACACTTCGCTTTCAGCCAAGTTACTAACTACACCCACATGATGCCTCTCTTGCCTCAAGCTTTCCGCACCATAAACATATACCTCCTGATATAAGGCGTAATCGTATTCCCGCACCAAATATTGATTTTAGCCATCCAAATTTGCCCTTCCTTCTTAAAGAAATTGAAGAACTACAAAAACAAGTTTAGAGGGACATTCTGAAATATCTGGGTAGTCTTTGAAAAGGGGGAGCAATCGGGCAACCCTAGTTCGATGTTAAGCTTAATGTGGATAGGTTGGATCAAATGCAGTACGAACCATCTTCTAACTGTTAGCAAGCTCATCCAAATATTTTAGAAAAGAGAGAACACCTAGCAGAGAATACCTAGCAATTGAATATCATAGGTTGCCATCAGCGATCGTAACTTGTCATCAGCCCGCAGATCATCGATCGCTGACGCACAGCATTGACCTCAGATCTGATCTCGTATCGGTAATGTCATCCCAGGGTAGCTCAGCATAGATTTCCTGGATTAAAGCAGCCAAATCTGACCGTAAATCCGCTTGAATTAACGCTCTAGCTACCTGTTGCCCGCTCCTCTGGCTGCAATTGCTGCACGGCTATAATCAATTGCTCTAGCGTTACTGGATCACTAACCATCCTTATATTTTCTGTGTACTCATGGCATTCTACTGGAACGGCTGTTAGCTAAGGTTATTATATTGCTAACATAGGGGTCCTGCGTGAACTGAGGATTAAGATTATGGTTACAACCCTTGCTGCGTAAGCTATAAGGTTGCTACTGAGGATGGGAGGGTAAGGTAATGTTTAGGGTCAAGGAGAATGGGGAGCGCGATCGGGCTGCAACGTTAGTAGTAACGACTTTAGTCGTTACAGGCTGAAGCCAGCACTACAAACATTGCAACGTTAGTAGTAACGACTTTAGTCGTTGCAGGCTAAAGCCAGCACTACAAACATTGTAGAACTTACTTTTTGAGCTACTAGTACAGGAAAACTTATGGCCTATAGCGATTTCACACTGGCGCAGGTACAAACAACTTTTGCGTTAGCGATCGCGGAAGATCGTCGGTTGTTTACGGATGTTCTGCCAGTTCAACCTTCCGAGCGGTTGCTGATGGATTTAAATGAAAATAAACCCTTAGCCATTGCGATTAATAGTGAAAAAGCGCGATCGGAGTTTTTGATTGCGCCAATTTTGGCCGAGGTGAGGCGGCAAACTGACTATCAGATCAGTCTTTTTTCAGGTGTGGAGTTCACGGTTGATCCTGAACGGGGCTTAAGGGGCTTTTGTGACTATATTCTCAGTCGATCAAAAGAGCAGTATTACATTACGGCTCCGGTGGTGATGATCATGGAAGCGAAAAATGAAAATATAGTTGCAGGTTTGGGGCAGTGCATTGCCGCAATGGTGGCGGCGCAACTCTTCAATCAACGGGCTGGACACGAAATTTCAACAATCTATGGGGCTGTGACGACGGGCACTAACTGGAAGTTTATGACCCTGTGCGAACGCGTTGTCAACATTGATGCAGATGAATACTATATCAATCAGATCGCACTGATTCTGGGCATTCTCTTACAAGCGTTGCAGTTTCAAGGTCAAGGCGTCGCTGCATAAGGCGACAGGTCAGGACTACGTTAAGTCAAAACTTTTGGTAGCAATTAGGGGCTGATAATGGCAGCCACGGTGACCGAGACATCAGGAAAGGCCAGGGGTGAAATGACGCCCTCGGTCAGTGTGACGCGGGTGTTATAGTCGCCATTTTGGGGATCATGAAAGACAATTAGCTGTTGGGTCTGCAAGTTGACAACCCAATATTCAGGGATTTGGACTTCGGCATAGAGTCGGCGTTTGATCTCCAAGTCTTTGCTGAGACTGGCATTGGCGTATTCGATCAGCCAAAAGATGTTTTCTGGGTAGGGATGATGGCTGAGGTATTCTCGCCCTAAGGGTTGCACAATGGCAATATCAGGTTCTGGCTCCGAGGCATTTGGCAGCGTGATCGGTTTGGCAGGGCGAACCAACGCCCGATCGCCAAGCAATTGGACCAAATAATGGCCAGATGCCGTGCTGAAATACGCATGGGGTTCCCCTTCGGGTGCCATCTCGATAATTTCTCCGTGAATCAGTTCGACGGGTCGATCGTCAAGAATGCCGGCTGCGATCATGGCGTGATAGTCGGCGATCGTCCATTTTGCGGTGGTGAGGGTCATAGCCGGTTACCTGGCGTCTCTGACACTAAGGTTTTATGTTGTTTGGAAGGATGGGGTACTAGCTATTATATTGGTAATACAGTGGTTCCGAGTATACTGAGGGTCAATATCGCGGCTAGAACCCTTACGCAGTAAGACATGGCTGTACTTCACTAGAGCAGAAACCGCTGTATAGGGGTCCCGTGTGAACTGAGGAGGACTATGAAAAGAAAATGGCTACCTCACTACGAATCTATACAGAAGCTCATCAGGCATACCTAAAATGAGTTTGCGCACCAAATGCATAACAATTAATAATCCACCATAATACCTGAGAGAGGAAACCACTTTATGCAAAGCTCTTGTCATGTTTGTCTTCTTGCTAAAGGCCAAGATCAAGTTCTGACAATTCCCCATGAATTTGCCCTTCCTAGCACAGAAGTCTTGTTGCGCAAAGAAGGGACTCGGTTAATTATTGAACCTATTCATCAAGGTTCGCTGCTAGCTTTACTAACGACCTTAGAAGACATTACAGATCCTTTCCCTAATATCGATCGAGGACTACTGCCTTTAGATAACATCGCGCTTTAGTTTCAACCCATGACCTATCAATATTTGCTTGATACCAATATCCTGTCAGATTTAGTCAGGCATCCCCAAGGTCGAGTCTTTCAGAAAATTGCTACGCTGGGAGAAGCAAGTATTTGTACGAGTATTATTGTAGCCTGCGAACTACGATTTGGTGCGCTTAAAAGTGGGTCCACCCGCTTAGCTCAACAGCTAGAACGCATCCTTGAAATTATGCCCATTCTGTCATTAGAATCACCCGTAGATCAGTATTATGCAACAATGCGTCATTATCTGGAACAATCAGGAACCCCGATCGGTCCCAATGATTTACTAATTGCTGCCCATGCCCTAGCACTTGATCTCATCCTGATCACCGCCAACACCCGCGAGTTTGAGCGTGTGCCTAATTTGTGCTTAGATAATTGGCTATAGGAAGAATGAGTACTATTGCACCAGATATCCAGCAATATTGGGCTGCGATCGGTCCCCTTTTGACGATTCGCAACGAACACGAATACGACGCGGCAGTAGGGCACCTCAACCAACTTTTAGACGAAATTGGCACCGACGAACAACATCCTCTCTACACCCTACTAGATACCCTTGGCACCCTAATTCACGCCTACGAAGAAAAAAACTACCCCATGCCAGCGTGTAGCGGCGCAGAGATTCTTCACTTCCTGATGACCGAGCATGAATTGACCCAATCGGATTTACCTGACGTTGGTTCGCAAGAGGTGATCACCGAAATCCTCAATGGCGAACAAGAATTAAATGTCCTACAAGTTCGTGCCTTAGCCCAACGATTTCAAGTCTCTCCAGCAGTATTTATCTAGCTTGATTTCCCGACATAGGAGTGTTGAAAAATTATGACCCTCACTTCAAAACGGGAAGCCCCCCTCTCCATACTGACCAAACCTGAGCCGTGCGCGTTGGCAACTCCAGAGTCTTGCTAGAGACCATCATTCATGCCTTTTAAGATGAAGCCTCCCCCGAAGCGATCGGGCATCGGTACCCAACCCTATCCCTCTCAGATGTCTACACTCGCAATGATTGGAAGTGGCCATTTCCAGGTATCTGCTAGAGTGGCATCATCCCAGAACAAGACAGGGGGTGTCATGAGTGCGATCGAGCTAACAGTCATTCCCCATCAGACAGAGGCGGGAATGCCTTATCAACATCTGCGGTTCCATCTGCGCACGGTGGATGGCAACATTGAACCAGCCGATCTCAAGGGGTTGCATTTACCCACATCGATCGATTGCAAACAAGGGGTGGTGATTGAGGGCCGGGGACCAATTTGGCTGTATGGCTATTTGGTGCATGAATGCCATCCGGCGGCTTGGGTGGGTTGCTATGACCCACGTTTAGGGGCAGTGGTGGTGGCCAGTCATACCCATGCGGTCCAGGTGGGTGAAGTGCTACCTATCGCTTTGCCCCCAACAGTTTAAGAAAATGAAAAGATGGCGGCTGTAGACATGACGACACAGGAAGTGATGCTCCAACCCATCAACCTAACAACGGCGCGATCGGATTGCCAAACCTTGGCGATCGTCCGCTTAACCCCAGAGATTTCCCCCACATCGTTGACTACCCTAGAAATACCGACTGACTTAAATCCCGAACAGGGCGTTTTGCTCTACAGTCAGGCTCCTACTTGGTTGTATGGTTATTTGGTCGATCGCTTGCGTCCATTTGCTTGGGTGGCCTGTTTTCATGTGCGCTCTAACGCCGCGATCGTGATCAGTAGTCGGATTACCGATTTAGAACCAGGAGACACCTTCTCCGTTACCGTGCGAGAGACACCGGGCGCGGCACTTCTGATTGCAGGTCCTCCTAACAGCGGTAAAAGTGTTTTGGCAAATACCTTGAGAATGGCGTTGGATCAGCATTTTCCGGGTTGCAGTCACTATCTATTCCGGGCAAATTGGGATGGAGAGGGCAATCATACCTTCGAGACACCCGATCAAACCATCGCCGATCGCCTACGGACAGAAAATAAGCGCAAGTTACAGCATCAACCAGAAGCCGATGCATTGATCGAGAAATTCTTTAGCGATCGTGCCCAGGAACTTGCCAATATTCGCCAGGTTGTCGATCTAACGCTGGTCGATGTGGGCGGTAAGCCCGATCCGGTGAAGCTACCAGTCATTGAGCAATGTACCCACTACTGGGTCATTAGTAATGATATGGCTAAGGTGGATGTATGGCATGATCTCTGCAAGGCTAAATTAAACCCCTCAGTGGTCATTCAGAGTGTTTTAGCAGATCATTTAGACGTGCTTCAGCAAGAGCCACATCTGGAATTATGTGCAGGCCCCTGGCAACGGGGACAAATACGAGAACTTCCAGCGATTTTACTGCGGCAGTTGTCGTATTTGTTTAGGTAGTGATGTTGCGAATATTGATTTTTTTGCGCGATCGGGATAGTTAATATGTTGAAAGTTTAAGGCTATATTGCAGATAATCTCAGTTTGCACTGTTGTGTAAAGGGATGATCCCGTTTGAATATGTGTTTGCTAACTTGGGGAAGGGTCTAAAATCTTGTAGAAATATTAGATTCATTAAATCTTTTTGTGTGTTTCAATGTGATCGCGGCTAGGGGGCTAGCAGGGATTAGCCCAAAAACTGGGTGTTAAAGGTTTGTGGAAATACAGAGAGTAGCGATTTAATTCTAGAAAAAGGTGAAGTAAAGTGGATAGTGTTTACTTAGTCTTAATTGAAACCTCAGGCAATCAAAGCTATATTTTCTCAACGAACCGACTGCGGGAAAATATTGGCGCATCGGAGTTAACCTATCAGGCCGGTACCTATTGGGTCGGACAGGCTGTTGACGATCAAAATGAGCAAGAGCAATTTAAGAGTTGTCGTACCCCTGCGGAGTTTCGGACTGCCCTGAGAAATCAACGTCCATTGGGAGAACAAGCCCAAAAAGCAGAAATTATTGTGGCTGCTTCGGGGAAAGCATTAATTTTAGCAAAGAATGAAGAGATTGCTAAGGGTATTATTTCTGAGGTGACGCGCAGGGCCTTAATTGAAGCGCCAGGATTAGATATTGCAGGCGTTTACGAAGCAATCTCTGTAACACAAGACTTTGCCCATGAAAAAACATTGGCAGAAGCGATCAAAAAAGTTCATAAGACATTCGAGAGGATGCGATCGCGCCGCCCCTCGCCAGAAAGTCGATTTCTACGATTACCTATTGTTGCTAGTTGTGCTGTCAGTGGCTTACCTGCTGCTACGATCGATACTTTGGGAAGAAAGCCAAAAGCAATTTCTCAGGTTAGTGCAACCAAGCGAGATAAAGCTAAGGATGCTCAATCACGGCTCACCCATTTAGATCAGAGACTACAAGTACAAATTGATCAATTGCTAAAACCAGAAGCGGAAGATCAGGAAGAAAAGCGATCCTGGCTAGCTGTGGTTCATGCTGATGGTAATGGCTTGGGACAAATATTCCTAAACTTTGAAGACTATCTTGGCCAAGACAAAAGCAATCACAACTACATCAATAACTATCGAAAATTTTCCCTTGCTCTTGATGAATGTACAGAAGCTGCCTTTAAGAAAGCTTTAGATGTCTTCCCAGAGGAAGAAAGCCGAAAAAAGAATAATGTTGCCCCTATTGTTCCACTGATTATCGGAGGCGATGATCTAACTGTCGTCTGTGATGGACATTATGCTCTTGAGTTTACACGAGTTTTCTTACAGGAATTTGAACAGCAAACACAAACAAAACCAGTAATTTCTGATGTTGCCAAAGCAGGTCGGCTTTCTGCCTGTGCAGGGGTGGCTATTGTCAAACGCCATTTTCCCTTCTCCGTTGCCTATGATCTTGCCGAAGATTTAATCAAGTCTGCTAAAGAGGTCAAACGTAAAGTTACGAAGCAAGGTGATTCCAAAACGCCATTTCCCTGTTCTGCGATCGATTTTCATATCCTTTTCGATACCAGCGGCATCGATCTGGCTGATATTCGCAAAAAACTGCAACCGGAACCGAGGACACAACTCTATAACCGTCCCTATGTGGTGAGTGAGGATCTCAGCCAAGCTGAGGGACAAAATTGGGTAGAGTTACATCAATGGCAACGGCTGAGCACTAGAGTTCAAGCCCTAAATAATGGCAAACTCCCCAGCAGCCAGAGTCATGCCCTCCGAACGGCGTTATTTTTGAACAAAGAGGCTGCCGATGCCCAGTATCGCCTAATTCAACAGCGTTATGATTTAACACCCTTTACCGAATCAGAACAATCCGTTTTTCACCTAAATCAGGATGTCTACAGCACTTCATTCCTGGATGCTCTGGATGCTAAGGACTTTTTGAAAAATGACCAAACTGAGCAAAATAAGCAGCAGCTGGAGGTAAAGGTATGACATTAGTGGTTCCTGATTGCTTTACCATCCAAATTGAGATGACCAGCGATTGGCATGTGGGTTCTGGTTCCGGTCGGGGTGAAATCGATAGCGAGGTCCAGCGCGATGCGGATGGTCTGCCCTATATTCCGGCTAAAACCCTTACAGGCATTTTACGCGACGGGTGTGAACAGATCGCTATTGCCTTAGATGGCGAAAATGAGCAAGGTCTTTGGCATAGTTGGGTTGATTTTTTGTTTGGCGATCAGCCTGTCCTTTTTCAGGGCGCAGTTGAATCGGAACCTCGTCCGGCAGTAATCTCTATTCGATCTGCTTACCTAGATCAAAAATTACGGAATGCTCTCAAAGCAAAACCAGCATTGCAAGGAGCGATCGCTTTCGTCAAACCAAGTGTTGCTATTGATGAAAAAACAGGTTCAGCCAAACCAGACTTTCTTCGGTTCGAGGAAGTCGTGCGGATGGGAGCAATGCTCACTGCTCAAGGTTGCTTTTCTGAAACTTTGGAAATTACAGATGATCAGGATGATCGAAAAAAGGTTGCCTATGCCCTGCTGGTTGCGGGAGCGAAAATGGCTGAACGCTTAGGAGGTAAGCGTCGCCGAGGTAATGGTACCTGTACTATCACCATTGATACGCAAACTGACGAATGGATTCGGTGGTTTCAGGAAAACCATAGCAGTGTTGGCAATCCGCCTGAATGGAAGCGGGAAGTGCTAATGCCTGAAGCGAACTCAAATCCTACTGCTGATATGGTCTGGTATACGATTCCGCTCAAAATTGAAACCAAAACTCCGATCGTTATCCCAAAACGCACAGTAGGTAACGTGGTTGAGTCTCTCGACTACATTCCAGGGCGTTATTTTCTGGGGCATATTCATAAAGTCTTAGGCGGCAAGTTGGATGTCAGTCAAGCGATCGCCCGCGGAGACTTAGTCATCACCAATGCCACGATTGCAATTGATGATCAGGCAGGCCGCCCAACGCCGTTCTGTTTATTTGGTGAAAAGCTGGATGGTGGATTGAGTAAGGGGAAGGGAGTTTATAATCGTTTTCAGGAATCAGAGCCAGAGGGCATTCAACTCAAAGGTGAGCGCAGTGGATATGTCGGAAAATTTGATGATGCCCACTTGCCAGCCTACAAAATAGTTTCTCTTGATATTTTCACCCACAACACCATTAATGATGACGTGCAGCGTCCCACAACGGATGTAGGCGGAGTCTACAGCTACCAGGCAATTCCAGCCGGAACAACTCTAATGGCAGAGCTACGGCTACCCCAGAGTCTTAAAGTGTATTTGGATGGGCAGTCAAGCAATTGGTGGCATGACTTGAAGCGCGATCTTCGGATCGGTCAATCGAAGAAAGATCAATACGGCTCAGTCCACGTTAAAGCAGGCAAACCAGCAATATTTGATTCATCCAAACAAGTGAAGGATGACAAACTTCTTTATGTTTGGTTTTTGTCGGATGTTTTGCTGCGGGATGAGCGGCTGAACCCTACGACTGATCCTGAGCTTTTTAGACAAACACTAGCCGATCAGTTAGGAGTCGCCCTAGAAGAACGGTCAGATAATGATTTACTGTCCTCCATGATGCGATCGCGCCGTACCGAATCCTGGCAGGTGCGCTGGGGTTTGCCCCGGCCATCGATGCTCGGATGGCAAGCCGGAAGCTGTGTTGTGTACGAGATTCAGGGCGAAAAGAAACCCACGGCAGCGAAACTGGCTGAGATTGAGGCTAAGGGAATTGGCGATCGTCGCGCTGAAGGATACGGACAACTTTGTTTCAACGATCCACTTCTGATGACAAAACTCAGTGATAAAAAACGTCAAGACATAACCTCTGAACAGCCAAAAGTAACGCCCAACCTCATTTCTCCCAAAGATTCAGCATTTAACTATGCTCGGACGATCGAGATGGCCGCATGGCGAGAGGCGATCGCCAACCGAGCCGCCATACTTGCCGCCAATAGCCAGAAACGTGAAGACATACTAGGACTCAAAATCATTCACGGTAACGATGAAGACAAAGACAAGCAACCCAAAAGTCAACCACCCATGAGCCAGTTGGGGGGCTTGCGATCGGCAATGCAACGGTTAAACCAGCGGGAGAACCCCAATTCTGTAACGCGATGGATTGGTGCTATTGATCAAGTCCAGAACCGGAAGGAGAAATGGCCATCAGGGAGTTTACAAACCATCAAAAACCTGGTTAGCGATTTCAACTTAGTGTGGCAAGTATTTGGTGAGTTTGACAGTTTAACGATCACTCAAAATGGTAAGACCAAGTTGCAAGCCGATCTCTGGGCTGAGGCAGTGCGAACGTTGGTAGATGCCATCATTCGTGCTCATAAACGGGACTTGGAGAACGAGCAAAAGAAGCACTCTAAACCTGGGGAGGCGGCATAATCATGGCACGACAGATCTACACACGCTGGAAAATTAGGGGCACTCTTACTGCCGAAACTCCCATTCATGTGGGCGGTATGGGAGGCGATGCGGATACAGATCTGGCGCTAGCGGTGAATGGTTGCGGCAACTACTACATTCCCGGTACAAGTCTTGCGGGAGCCTTGCGTGGCTGGATGACGCGATCGCTCGATGAGGATCAAATCAAAAATCTTTGGGGCGACCATGAAAACGATAAACGAGGCGCAAGTTTCATCATCATTGATGACGCTGAGATAAATCTGAAGGGCATGACGATCGAAATTCGGGAAGGAGTAGGTATCGATCGCTACACCGGAGCCGCTGCGGATGGGTTCAAATACAGTCGCGCCATTCTTCCCAAAGGCGTGACCTTTCCGCTCAACATCACCCTTGATTGTCAATCAGACCAAAGCCCTGATGAAATTTGGCAACTTCTCTTTGCCTTAGAGAACGGAGATATTCGTATTGGTGCTGCCAAGACGCGAGGATTAGGAAAAGTTTCGCTGCAAGTCACCTCGATCGAAAGGCATGACTTAAACAATGCCCAAGGGCTATTTAATTCCTTGCTCCAACAGAATCTTCAGCAAGATTGGCCGCAGATTAAGCAGGAGACCATCAACCGTGTAGGAGCCTATACAAGCCCTGATCGATTGAGCCTAAATATTACCTGGAAACCGCGTGACCCGGTGATGGTGAAAGCTGAAGGGAATGGCATCGCTGTGGATATTTTGCCCCTGGTGAGTCAGGCAACGGGCAAGGTTCATTTTGTGATTCCTGGTAGTTCGATCAAAGGTGTGCTTCGTGCCCACGCAGAACGAATTGTGCGAACACTACTAGAAATTGATATCACTCCTGATCGACAGGGCAAGCTTAAATTTAACGAGCAGATTCGATTGTCAAAAGGAGAGAAACAAATTGAGTTAATCGACGTTATTTTTGGTGCTGCTGAAAAAAGTGATAGTGACACCAAGCGATCCCAGGGAAAGATTGGCATTCTTTCTGTGGATGATTGTTACGCCACAATTCCCATGACTGCTGAACACTGGTCAGCCGTTGAAAATGCCACTAGCATGGCCGTCGATGACTTCAAGCCACTAGTTAATACCGCACTGAGTAAAACTGAGGATCATTACAAGACCCTTCAGCCTGCTATGCACGTTGCTGTCGATCGCTGGACGGGTGGAGCCGCCGATGGAATGCTCTACAGCGTTTTAGAGCCGATCGGGGTTGACTGGCAACCCATTGGCATTCATCTGGATCTAGAACGCCTTAAGAAATATGGAGAAGATCATATTAAACCAGCGATCGCCCTCCTTCTCTTGGTTTTGCGCGACTTTGCCGATCGCAAAATCCCAATTGGTTATGGTACAAATCGCGGCATGGGGACGGTAGAAGTGATAGAAATAACTATGAATTGTAGTCCTATCGAGGGATTGCCAGGTATCGAAGGGGAGACAACGATTGCCTCAGATTTATGTGGAGTGAATGATCAGGTTTTGTCTGATTTGACAACGGTTTGGCAAACCTGGATTGCTCAAAATCAGGAGGTAGCATGACAAATCCAACACCAACTACGCTCTACAGTTATTGTAGTAAACAACAAGTCTCTCTGGAAGACACAATCACCCATTGTGGCGATGTTCTTAAGGATGCGATCGCCCTTCTCTACTCTCCCATTGCCTGCCAATTTCTACGCTTAAGCGATGGCGTATTTCAAGATTCCGATGGTAACGCGGTCAACTCTTTAACAGAGGTGTTTGAAGCCCGGATTTTTACGCAGAATTGTGAGTTGCGCTGGGTCAATTGCGATAGTGGTATGGGGAAGGCAGTTGTATTATCTGAATCTGAGCAAGCAATTAACCAGTTCACATTCTTAGAATCGATAGCTTGTGAATCTCTAAAGCAAAAGTACATTCTCTGGGGGCAGAAAGCAAAAAAACAGCCGTCTCAAGTTGGCTGGCAACGATTAGCAGAAGCCCGTATCGGTAAGCTTGATGTGCCTATTGATTCAAAAGTTGAAGATCGAGTGTATCTCAAGACCCATGAATACTTAGCGGCAGTAGATAACTATGGCAATTTTGCTGTAATTGAAGAACGTCTCCTCGGATTGGAGGTGAAGTAAATGACTCTCGAAGAAGCTGTGTTAGAAACCTTGTTAGAAACCTTGCGGGAACTGCCAGTAGACAAACAGCAGGAGGTTCTAGATTTTGCCCAATATCTGAAACAGAAAGCAGCAGCAAAACGACCGAAGCGCAGTATTCGAGGGCTATGTGCAGATTTAAACATTCACATTACAGAGGCAGATATTACTGAAGCTCGGAAAGAAATGTGGGGTAATTTTCCAAGAGAGATTGAACGATGAGTGCAGTGGTTGCAGATACCCACACCTTGATTTGGTACATTTTGGAACCCAAACAACTGTCTCAGGCAGCTTTCAATGCGCTGGAGGATGCAACCAATGAAGGTGCAGTCATTTATCTATCTGCCATTTCAATTGTGGAAATTTGTTATCTGATTGATAAAGGTCGCTTGTTAGAAACGGTTTTGAGCCGAGTGATGGGGGCGATCGCTGTAGAAAATTCGGTACTTGAAATTGTACCTGTTGATCTGGAAGTCAGTTTGGCAATGCGGCAGGTTGATAGAAATATCGTTCCTGATATGCCCGATCGCATCATCGCCGCCACCGCTCTTTATCTGAGCTTGCCTCTCGTAACCCGCGACTCAAAAATTCAGAATTCAGTCATTCAAACTATTTGGTAACTTCGGGAATTGTAGTTATGTCTAGCCAAGCAGGAAAGCTCTCCATCCAATTCAAGAAAAATAAGAAAGGAAATTTGCAGCGGAAGAACATCAGCATTTCTTTAAGCAATGGTCAGAGTTTTAAGTTTGATAATTTGCCTGATAAAAAGCTTTTAGAAAACCATATCTCAATTGCTTTGCTTGAACAGATTGACAGTGTGACTGAAGAAGGGAAGCAAACGTGGGATGTTGAATGCGACGTAGACGAACAACAGCAACTTCTAAAGCTACGAGAACAAGGACAAGCCTGGGATAGAGAAGTAATTGAGGCTACTGAAATGCAGATTCCTAAACGGGTTCGCCCTCAGGAACAACCGAAACGGGTACAAGCAGATCGCTTCCACAACCCCTACAACTTTGTTCCTGCCTTACCACGAGATCAGGTGACCGGTGAATTGGGCGATCGTCCCCCCGTAGGACATGGCCGCTACTTACCCAACTACTGGTCAGGCAGAATTTCGGTCAAACTGACTACGGTTACACCTTTGCTTATCCCTGACGCCGCAGAAATGACCGAGGATAATAACGATCACAAAACCTATCCAATTCGTTTGGGTGCAGATGGCAAACCCTATCTGCCGCCCACCTCGATTAAGGGAATGCTGCGATCGGCTTACGAGGCAGTGACCAACTCGCGGCTGTCTGTTTTAGAAGATCATAATGAACTGCTAGCCTACCGATTACCTGCAAAAGCAGGTATCCAGATGGTTCCGGCGCGAATCGAGAATGGTCAGGTTTGTTTATACCCTGGTACATCAGGAATTTCCAATGATGGACGACCTCAGAATAAAGACCCAATGTATGCTGCTTGGCTACGTCGATGGAATCGTAACAATACTAATTTAGATAGACCTGTAACCTATAAAGGAACTCAGCGACTACCAGTGCATGGGCAGCGTGTCAGGTTTTGGGCTGAGGAGTTTGCTAAACAAAAAGCTAATGGTCAAGCCATTTTTACCTATTGGAAAGTTCGTGAAGTTGTCCCTTATGATCAGAACCTGGGTCAGCAGCCAGCACCCACTAACCGGAATGGTCATAGCGCACATAAACCTACAGGCAAGCCGATGCGTTGTTTTGATGGCTATGTTTGTGTCACTAATAAGAATATTACTAACAAACATGATGAGCGCATCTTTTTTGAAGATGGGAATAAGAAGACCATCTCGCTGGCTGATGAGATGCGAGAGCGTTGGTCAAAACTAATTGAGAGTTACCAAAGCAATGATGATTTTCAAAATGGCCTACCATGTCCTGCGGCACTAGGAAATACTGCTACTTGGTCACGACATATTACAGGGGGTACTCCTGAAAAAGAACTTTTGGAGGGGACCCTTTGCTATGCTCAAGTCCAGTCGAATGGCTCAAGGTTTGAAATCATCGACCTCTACCCAGAAGTGTTGAATCCAGATATAAAACTTTACACTTGAGGGTGCGAGAGTCATACAAGCGTTTCTGGAAGCAAATCGTAGCTCCAATGGACGAGCGAACAGCGACGGCTGAGTTCTAGTTGCAAATAGCGAAACTTG
>NZ_JBRCAD010000172.1:0-32776 GCF_053493415.1 Trichothermofontia sp.
ATTCGGGGGTTAGGGCGGGGCTGGGGGCCTCTTCGAGTAACTTTTGGTGGCGTCGCTGGATCGAGCAATCCCGTTCGCCCAAATGCACCACATTACCAAAGCGATCGGCCAGAATTTGAAACTCAATATGGCGAGGGCACTCAATAAACCGCTCCAGATACACCCCCGGATTACCGAAGGCCGCTTCTGCCTCCCCTTGGGCTGCTTGCAGTTGCTTGAGTAAATTCTCTGGCTCCCGCACCAGCCGCATCCCGCGACCCCCACCCCCTGCCGTCGCTTTAATCATCAGGGGATAACCGATTTGATTCGCCACGGCCAGGGCTTCGGCTTCGTCCGTAATCAGGCCATCACTGCCGGGAATGGTGGGAACGCCCACCCGCTGCATCGTTTCCTTCGCCGTGGACTTATCCCCCATCGCCAGGATGGCTTCGGGTGTGGGGCCAATGAAGTGCAACTGGTGATCGGCGCAGATCTCAGCAAAACGGGCATTTTCTGCCAAAAAACCATAGCCGGGATGGATCGCCGTCGCATTGCGGGTCAGAGCCGCCGCGATGATATTGGGAATGTTGAGATAGCTCTTGCTACTGAGGGCCTCGCCAATGCAGACCGCCTCATCGGCTAACTGGACATGGAGGGCATGGCGATCGATCGTTGAGTGAACCGCCACCGTCGCAATCCCCAACTCCTCGCAGGTGCGGACAATACGGAGGGCAATTTCGCCTCGGTTGGCAATCAGGATCTTAGAAAAATTCATTGGCATCGCCTTCGGGAGCAGCCCAGCCTAAACCCCTGCGGCAAGCTGGCAGTAGCCCATCTTATCACGCGGTCACCCTAACGACTTAACCAGGCGATCGCGGCCCGAATCCAAGCCTCCACATCGCCACTTTTCGCCAGTGCCGTCTCCTGTCCGACTGCTTGCAACGCTTGCCCCACTTCCGTATTCGTATACCCCAACGCCAATAGGGTCATCTCCACATCTTCCTGGATGGCTAACGTGGGTCCCGCCAGGGGCGTGGTCACCAAACCCGTTTGCTGTCGCCATTCCGCCAGTTTCGCCTTCAGTTCCAGGGCAATACGTTCGGCAGTCTTGTTGCCCACCCCAGGGGTGCGACTGAGGACGCGGGTATTGCCACTGACGATCGCCTGGACTAAATCGTGCAGGCCCAAGGTATCGAGCAGAGCCAGGGCGAGTTGGGTCCCGATGCCACTGACACTAATTAACTGGCGAAAGAGATCCCGTTCTGTCGCTGTGCTAAACCCAAACAGGGCAAGCTGGTCTTCTCGCACATACTGGTGGGTAAAAATCTGAAACGGTGCCCCTACTGCCGGTACTTCGCCGAGGAGGCGGGCCGGAATCTGGATCTCGTAGCCGATCTGCTGGACTTCCAGGACAAGGATGACACGATTGCTAATCTTCTGGATGCCCGCGATCGTGCCCTTGAGATAGCTAATCATGCCAGCATTCGTACTCGGTGGATAACTTGGGTTAAATGCCTGTTATTGACTTCGGTTAAAGGGTTTTGGTGAATGCCTGCTGCGGGATAGGTCATTTGCCCCTTGTCTTGCCGATTGCCGAGAATTCGCGAGGGTTGAGGGCAGGTAAGGGATGAAGACTCGTGTGAAGACTCGTGAGAGTTGAGGACTGGTGAGGGGTGAAGACCCGTGAGGCCGACAGAATGCCAACCCCACGGGATATCTGGACAGAAGCGCAAATTAGTCGTCGTAGAGTCGGCATTCTGCCGCATCGGGATTGTCGTCGCAGTACTGTTCAAAGGAATTTTTCGGCTTTACCTGACGCTGGTGCGATGCCTCTGCCTGGAGTTCCTCAACGGCATCCCAAGCCGCTGCACACTCACCAGCACTGGCTCCGGATTCGCAGACAGCACGGGCCGCCTCCCGCTCTTTCTCAATTTGCTCTTGAAGATTGTCGATCATAAGTTGGCCTCTCATAGCGCTCTTAATTGCGTCAGCCGCACTTTACCAACCCCAGCCACCCTGGATTTGTACAACCCGAACGGCCAAAATTGATGAGATCTGCACTAGGCTAACGCACCACTCCTTATCAGTGATACCTAGGCTCAACTAGGACAAGCTGGATTAGGCAGATTTTCTTAACCTTTGCCCAACCTGACTTTCCCAGTTGGGACAGCCTCAGTTTATCGTAAGGGGTTTTGGACAAGACTGACAGTTCCTGACGGCGCAATCAACCGCGATCACTGGTAGTCCTCAATAATATTAACACTTGTAAAGAAAAATTGCATAAAGTTACACAAGCGACCACCCAAACAACGAGGACAGCCGATCGCGGCTCCCGAATTCTCCCATTCTGCCTGAAGTTGAGGGGTGCGATCGTCGCGACTGACGATCGCGAGGGGCTGCCGTAGCCTTAGTCCACACATTTATGAACAGAGCGTCTTAGATCTACGCCGGAATTCGGACCAGTCAAGCCTTAGGGCATTCCCTCACAGGGGTAAACCCCCCTTTTACAGGATAGGGAAGACTCTCTATCTTGAAAACATCACCGCATTTATTCACAAACCCGTAGCGTTTCTAATTCAGAAAACTTACGGAGGCGGAAGGGAGCGTCGTATGTTCTCCTCCTTTAGCTGTGTCTAAATCACCTTAAGGCCACCTGAATTCAAGATGCATTTAGTGAGAAGAGAATGCATTCAAGCAGCACTGCATTGGGTCATCAACTGGCCAAGTTGTGCCCTTTTGCCGCGTTAGCGTAGCCCAGTGAATCGGGTTTGTATAGACCATCATCGGCTTGGTAACGCCGCCGAGGGTGCCCCCCATTGCGGCAGGAGCTAGTGAAAACACCCCAAGCTCCACAGGTTGTGACATCGTCACCGAGTTAAGCCTTAAGGAGTGGCCAGTTTTCGGGAGAGAAAGTCTTGCGATCGGTTGCGATTGGTCAGTTGGGTCGCAACGCTGCTATATCGGGAGAGGATCGTAATGTCGCGAGATGCTGTTGTCGTTGGGATTAATCGTTATCAATATCTATCAAACCTTCAAGCTCCAGCCCAGGATGCGGAAGCGATCGCCCAGTGTTTACACACCTACGGGGATTTCCGCGTCAACCGCCTACCGGAGGTCATAGACCAGCAACGGCCCAAGGTTGGGGTGACCACGCCAGTCACCCGCCAGGAACTCGAAACGGCTCTGGTGCAACTGTTCAAACCTCAGGGGAAACATATTCCCAATACGGCGCTATTTTATTATTCTGGACACGGTTTGCAAAAGGATGCCGGTATCCAGGAAGGCTATCTGGCCACCAGCGATGCCAACCCTACCCAGGGAATATATGGGGTGTCCCTGTTCTGGCTACGTCGCCTCCTGCAAGAAAGTCCGGTCCGGCAACGAATTATCCTCCTCGATTGTTGCCATAGCGGCGAACTGCTCAATTTCCTTGAAGCCGATCCGGGTGCCCATCCCGGCACCGATCGCCTGTTTATGGCCGCTTCACGGGAATACGAGTCTGCCTATGAGTCCCTAGAGGGAGTCTACAGCGTTTTTACCCAAGCCCTGTTGGCCGGTCTCGATCCGCAACAGCGGGGTACGGTCACCAATTATGCCCTCACCAGTTGGGTCAGCGATGCCCTTAAGGGGGAACTGCAACACCCCCTCTTTGAATGCTCAGGCCGGGAGATTATCCTCACCACCTGCCATAGGACAAATGCTCTGGATGCAGCCACCTCGCTGCCCACTGCGGCAGGGGACAACACGGGTATCCTGCTAACGGAACCCTGTCCATTTCCTGGACTGCACCCCCTGGGGTACGACACTCCCTCGCTCTTGCCCAGCCAAGCTGAGGTGGTGCAAACCCTGGGCGATCGCCTGCAAACTCACCCCCAGGTCACCCTGACGGGGGCCAGTGGCAGTGGCAAAACCTCCTTGATTCAGCAGGCATTCTTAGCCCAGCCTTCCGCCCAGCCGTGGCAGTGCCGTTATGTCACCGCTACATCGGGTGAGCAGCCGCTGCAAAGTCTCGCGATGACCTTTGTGGCCAGGACAGCGACCGGGGTTGAGCGGGCCAGCCAATTCCAACAGGCGATCGCCCTTCTGGCGCAGGGGGGGACGGGCTTAGTGCAATTGTGTGACGCTAGCTTGGGAGCATCCCCAGGCATGGTGTTGATTATTGACCACCTTGAGGCTTGGTTGCAGCAGCTCGTCGTCCCTAGTCAGGCGAGTGCTCAGGTGGCTCCTCCGTCGGTCTACCCCTGCCTAATGACCTTGCTGGAAGCCAGCAAGCTGCAACCAGAGCGGCTACGCATCCTGTGGCTTGTCCGGCATGACTATGCAGCCGAATGGACCCATCTTACCCAGGTTTTGATGCCGGATACGGCGATGGCTTGGGTCACCCTTGACCCGCCACCCCCAGCCGCGATTCAGTACTGCCTCATTGATGGGTTGGCCCAGATCGGGCTAAGGCTGGAACCCCATCTGCTGTATACCTTGAACCTGGAACTGCGGGCGCGATCGGCAGCCCTACCCTTGCTCCAGATGGTGTTACGGGAACTGTGGCAACGGCAGCAAGGCGAGACCGGCACTCGCCCCTCCACTCTGACCGTCGGTACCTATGCCCATTTTGACGGCCTCCGGGGGTTAATCCACCGTCATGCCGATGGGGTTTTGGCAGGTTTGCCTCCCGCTGAGCAGGCGATCGCCCAACGGCTGTTCCTGGCGCTTATCCATCTCCAGCCGCACCAGGAGGCGATGCCGCGTCGAGTGCCAAAAGCCGACCTCTTGGCACGGGTGCAGACTGACCCCCAAGCGCTAGCGGTGTTAGAGACCCTGGTGGCGGCACGGTTGTTCGTCATCCAGCAACAGGAGGTGGAAATCAGTCATCCCGATCTGGTGCGATCTTGGCCGCTGATGCAAACTTGGCTGGCTGAGCGCCGGGACATCCTCCACTTGCAGCAGCAGGTGGAGCAAGCTGCCCAGGAATGGCAGCACACTCCCACCGCCCTCAACCATCCCGATGGCACGGCCTGGACAACCCAAGCCCCCCCCCGTTTTTTGAATCTGCCGTCCCAGGAACACTGGCTCCAGGGGGATCTGCTCACCGCCGCTGCCCGTCACTATGAACACTCTCCGAACGACTTCTCGCCCTTAGCCCAACGCTATATTGCCCTGAGCCATCGGGAACAGCAGCGCCTACGGCGACAAACCCGACAGCTACGGATGTTCGTTCCCCTCGTCCTCCTGTTGGCCCTAGGGGCAGGGATTGGCCAATATCGCTCCCAAGTGTTGGCGGAACAGCAGTTGCGGGTGGCGCGCTCCCGCGAACGGGCAGCCATCTCCCAGGCCATCCTGCAAGATGCGCAACAAGACCCGACCTCAGCCCTCTTGATTAGCCGACTGGCGATCGAACAGGACTGGCGAACCCCCGAAGCCCAAGCCAGTCTGCGTAGTGCGTTACAACGGCTCCAAAGGCTGATGGCCCAGAGGGGTGAGTTACCGCCGTTGCAAGGTTTGACCCAACCCGTCAGTTGGGCTGCGTTTGTGCAACCGGAGGCCGATTTCTGGCCAACAACGACGCTCCGGCTTCCCTCGGCGCCAGTCCCACGGCCCCAAGTGTTGGTCACGGCAACCCGTAATGGCCAGATCCAGTATTGGGATCTCCAGACGGGAGCGGCCTTAAAACACCCCTTTTGGCTACCGCTACCGGCGGCTTCCGACCTTCGTCAGCCCTCGGCGCGATCGCGGTTCCCAGTATCCACACGGGTCACTGCCCCAAAATCCCCCTGGGCGACAACACCCCCGGCCAACCCGGAAAGAGACGACTCGGACCCCCTCACGGGATTTGCCCTCAGTCCAGAGGGGCGGTGGCTGGCGACAACCCAATTGTCCGGGCGGGTGAATATCTACCGCTTGCAGCCGGATCAGACCTTTGAACTGGTCCACTCGCTACCCCAGACGGGACGTGTGTGGCAGTTAGCCTTTAGCCCCCTGAGTAATCGTCTTTTGGGAATTGACTACGATCGCGTATTGATCTGGGATTTAGGCACGGGGGAACAGGTGCAAGTACTCCAGGGCCACCAAGGGGCGATCACCCAGGCCCGCTTTAGCCATGATGGTTGGCAAGTGGTCACCAGCAGTTGGGATCACACGATCGCCCTGTGGCAGGTCAATACGGGAGCGCTAGTGCGACGCTGGTCCCATAGGACTCGTGTGACCGCGATCGGGTTCAACCCCAACGAGCGCACCCTGGTGTTTGCCGGACAGGATGGCACCCTGGCAACCGTATCCCTAACACGGCCTGGGACACCCCAGGTGCTCCAACATTTGGATACGCCCATCGTGGATGTGCAATATAGTCCAACCGGTCGTGTGCTGATTACCACCCAAGCAAATGGGATGATCCAATTCTGGGATGCCAAGACGGGGGTTGAGCAGGGGCAACTGCCCCCATTGATTGCCGATGCGGCTAGGTCGGATGGGACCTTACCGCCGCCACCGATCCAGCAGGTGCTGCAAAGTCCCGATGGCCGCTATCTAACCACCTTGCAATCGGATGGGTACGTCACCTCCTGGACAGCCAGTTGGGAAAGTCTGTTGGACCTGGCCCGCGATCGCTCCCTACGGCAATTAACCCCTGATGAATGCTGGCAATATCTCAGACTATCGGCAACCGCGTGTCCCGTTTTGAGTTTGGGCAAGACCGTTCAAGTCGCTAAGCCAGTCATCACGCCGGGGGGCAGGGCAGACCTCGCTAGCACCATTCCGCCACGATCGCCGCGCCAGAGACAGCCCCCCCAACTGTTGAGCTTGACCCGTGCCCCCAACTCCCCCTAAGGCAGGCACGACCTAAGGAACTGGCAGGCAGGCATCGACAGGCCAAGGCCGCCCCAGAGACCCAGGCAGGGCTGATACTTCCCTGGCACTTATCCCCTACAATGGAAAGTCTGTACGTTGGGCATATCAAGATCTGTGACCGTCCTATCCACTCCCCCTGCCATGTCTGCCACCGCTGGTTGGCCCGGTTTGATTACGGCCTATCGCGATTATCTATCGGTGACGGAGGCCACACCTGTCATTACCCTCCACGAGGGAAACACACCGCTAATTCCAGCTCCCGCGATCGCAGCCCAGATTGGACGGCAAGTACAGGTCTGGGTGAAATATGACGGCCTGAACCCGACCGGCAGCTTCAAGGATCGGGGGATGACAATGGCGATCTCTAAGGCCAAGGAAGCCGGGGCCGAAGCCGTGGTGTGTGCCAGTACGGGGAATACATCGGCCTCGGCGGCAGCCTACGCGGCACGGGCGGGGATGCGGGCTTTTGTGGTGATTCCCGATGGCTATGTGGCGGCGGGGAAGCTGGCCCAAGCCCTACTCTACGGTGCCCAAGTACTGGCGATCCAGGGCAATTTTGATCAGGCATTAGAGGCTGTGCGGGCGATCGCAGATCACTACCCCGTCACCCTGGTTAATTCCGTGAACCCCTACCGTCTAGAGGGGCAGAAGACCGGGGCGTTTGAAATCGTGGATGTTTTGGGGGATGCCCCCGATTGGCTGTGTATCCCCGTGGGCAATGCGGGCAATATTTCCGCCTACTGGATGGGCTTTACGCAATACCACCAGGCTGGGCACTGCCAAACCCTCCCCCGGATGATGGGGTTCCAGGCCGCTGGCGCAGCTCCCCTGGTCACGGGTCAGGTGGTGGCGCATCCAGAGACGATCGCGACAGCTATTCGCATTGGCAACCCCGCCAGTTGGGAAAAGGCGATCGCGGCACGGGATGCCAGCCAGGGACAATTTGAAATTGTGACCGATGCGGAAATTCTTGCCGCCTATCGGTTATTAGCGTCCCAGGAAGGGGTTTTCTGCGAACCAGCCAGTGCGGCCTCGGTCGCTGGCTTGCTGAAGGTCAAAGACCAGGTGCCCACGGGGGCACGGGTGGTGTGTGTTTTAACGGGTAATGGCCTGAAGGACCCCACAACAGCGATTGATCACTGCCAAAATCCCATGCGCCAAGGCATCGCCCCCGACATTAAGGCAATTGCCACTGCGATGGGCTTTTAATCGGCCATTCTTTCTGTCTTGGTATCTTTGCGCCTTCGTGTTATCTAAGGCAGAGTGTCTGGCCCCAGCCAGTGATCTTCCCATTCCCAGGGCGTCCGTTAGAGATAGCGATCGACCACCAACGCTGCCACCATAGCAAATGCCGTAATCCCTAAGGCCAAGAGGGGATGCTGACCTTGGCTGACGGCAAAAGAGGTCACAACACCAGCACCAAGGGCCGCCGTGACAGCCGCTTCCAGGGAGAGTTTGCGCGGGGGGCGATCGTACATAGTTCTTAAGAAAAACTGAGTCTAGATTTTTACCAGGCTAATGGCAGATAGCCTACCACTCCCCGTCGTTTTTCTTGAACGGAGGGCCGCATTCCTGCAATCAAGTTTTATATTTAAAAACCTTTCTTAAGACTAGGGCGAGCGTGTGACCATCCTTAAAGATGGGGATAATGGCACAAGACGAGGGACAGTATCATCGCTGCCCACCACGGCCCATCCCTTCGCAAAGTCCCTTTGCCAAGTCCCTTAACAAAAACAGAAGCCCTGTGTTTCCCGCAGACGCGATCCAGGGCTAAAAGACGCAGTTAGGAGGTATCTCGTCCTCTACGGTAAGGGTAGAATCGGGAAAAGCGGCGGGGTCTTAATAAGTTTTTAACCAAACCTAGCCCATCCCGGATAGTCGCTGCTCCCTTGCTTCGGACAGAACCCTAGGGCCAACCCGAATATGGAAGAGACCGCCTGTCCCGAATGTGCCTAAAATGGTGACGACTGACCTAATGACAATCAACCCAGGGGCAGGGATGCAACCCAAACTCATTATTCATGGCGGTGCTGGTAGTTCTCTGAAGGGGAAGGGCGGCGTCGAGGCTGTCCGACAATCGCTGTTCCGCATTCTGGAAGGTGTTTACGGCTCTCTCCAAGCGGGCCACAGTGCCCAGGAAGCCGTCATTCAGGGCTGTCAACTGCTGGAGGATGATCCGCGCTTCAATGCGGGTACGGGTTCTGTCCTGCAATCGGATGGGCAGATTCGCATGAGCGCCTCGCTGATGGCCGGGACAGCCCAACGCTTTAGCGGCGTGATTAATGTTATGCGGGTGCAAAATCCGATCCAATTAGCTGCCTTCCTGCAACAACAGCCCGATCGCATTCTCTCGGATGTGGGTGCCTTGGAATTGGTGCGCGAACTCCAGATCCCCCCCTACCAACCCCTCACAGAACAACGCCTCCAGGAATGGCTCCAGGATCGGCAGAATAACTTCCAGCGATCGATGGCTGATGTGGTTGCCGCCGGGGAAGGTTCGTCAGCGGGACGCTATGGCACGATCGGCGTCGTCGCCCTGGATCAACAGGGACACCTAGCAGCGGGAACTTCCACCGGGGGTAAGGGCTTTGAGCGCATTGGCCGGGTGAGCGATTCTGCCATGCCCGCCGGGAACTATGCCACGGCTCACGCCGGGATTAGCTGTACAGGGATTGGCGAAGACATTGTGGATGAAGCCCTTGCCGCTCGAATTGTGGTACGCGTCACCGATGGTCTGTCTCTATACGATGCCTTCGATCGCTCCTTTCAGGAAGCCCAGCAACGCCAGCGGGATTTCGGCGCGATCGGCCTGGATGCGGCGGGGAATATGGCCTGGGGGAAAACCAGCGAAGTCCTCCTGGCGGCCTACCACACGGGCGATCGCATGGGGGATACCCTGGAGTGGCACGGCAATGCGCGGGTCGGTCAACCCTAATCGCCAATGGGCAGTAGCTAGTACCCGTCCTCTGGGATGGGTGATCCTTGAAATTTATTTCAAGCATTGATTTCAATTCAATTGTGGGGTAGGCGTCTCGCCTGCCGCGCTCACAAAACGTCGGGTTGGTCAAACTTGGCGCGGGGTAGGCGTCTCGTCTGCCACTGCCACCAAGCATGAGGCTTGTTGAACTAACCGATACGGAGCACTCAACCCAATTTTGGGTGCGCCTAGGGATCTAAAATTGACGAACTGGCCCAATCTGCCTGTGGCGTCAGGCTGCTATCGCGCCCTCCCCCCAAATTCCCCCCTGAGATCCCATGTATTGCGACTATCTGGTCCAAATCCTCACGGCCCGCGTCTATGATGTGGCCCAGGAAACGCCCCTAGACGTAGCGTCTAACCTCTCGGCCCGTCTTGGCAACAAGCTCCTCCTTAAACGCGAAGATATGCAATCAGTCTTTTCGTTTAAGTTACGGGGGGCCTACAACAAAATGGTGCAACTGCCCCCCGATCGCTTGGTCCAGGGGGTGATTGCCGCCTCTGCGGGAAACCATGCCCAGGGCGTTGCCCTCGCTGCCCGTCAGTTGGGAACCCGGGCAATTATCGTTATGCCCGTGACCACACCCCAGGTCAAAATTGATGCGGTACGTGCCCGGGGGGGCGTCGTGGTCCTAGAGGGCGACACCTACGATGATGCCTGTGCCCATGCCCAACAGTTAGCAGCAGATAAGGGGTTAACCTTCATTCATCCCTTTGATGATCCGGATGTGATTGCCGGTCAGGGAACGATCGGCATGGAAATCCTGCGCCAATATCAACAGCCCATCCACGCGGTCTTTGTGGCGATCGGCGGCGGGGGCCTCATCTCCGGCATTGGGGCCTATATCAAACGACTGCGACCGGAGATCAAGATCATTGGCGTGGAACCCGTAGATGCCGATGCAATGGCACGATCGCTCCAGGCGGGGGAGCGGGTACCCCTATCCCAGGTGGGGTTGTTTGCCGATGGGGTAGCCGTGCGTCAGGTAGGGGAAGAAACCTTTCGCCTCTGCCAGCAGTATGTGGATGAGGTTATCCTCGTGGATACGGATGCCACCTGTGCCGCGATTAAAGATGTGTTTGAGGACACGCGATCGATTTTGGAACCCGCCGGGGCTTTGGCAATCGCCGGGGCGAAAGCCTACGTGGAACGGGAACAGCTCCAGGGGCAAACCCTAGTGGCAGTGGCCAGTGGGGCCAACATGAACTTCGATCGCCTGCGCTTTGTGGCCGAACGGGCCGAGCTAGGGGAACAACGGGAGGCCATTTTTGCCGTGACGATTCCCGAAGGTCCCGGTAGCCTGCGCCAGTTTTGCCAGTGCATTGGACGGCGCAACCTGACGGAGTTTAATTACCGCATTGCCGATCGTCAGGCAGCCCACATTTTCGTTGGCCTGCAAATCAAGGACCGGGCCGATGCCGCCAATATGGCCCAAAATTTTGAGTCCTGTGGGTTCCGGACACTAGATTTGACCGACGACGAACTCACCAAACTCCACCTGCGCCACATGGTTGGTGGCCACTCCCCCCTGGCCCACGATGAATTGCTCTATCGGTTCGAGTTCCCCGAACGTCCGGGTGCCTTGATGAAGTTTGTCACCTCCATGAGTCCAGATTGGAATATTAGCCTGTTTCACTACCGCAATAACGGGGCAGACTATGGCCGGATTGTCGTTGGGATGCAGGTCCCTGCCCAAGAAATGTCTGAGTGGCAAACATTTCTTGACAGCTTGGGATATCGCTATTGGGATGAAAGCCAAAATCCTGCTTATCAACTCTTTTTGGGCTAAGCACAAACAGCACCCATCGGATAGTGGCCACAAGCCTTCAGAATTTTTGTCAGGCTTATACTTGCTCGATCGCGATCACCGCCGCATGTCCGTGGTCCCGAACCTTCAGGATCTTTTCTCGTAACTGCGGGCGATCTACGTTAGGATAGAATCTGAGACTTCATATCGGTGTTTAGTTGCAGGTTCACTAGGTTCTAGGTTGACGGACAACTCCCCGATTGATTCATTGAGTTCTCTACACTGTTTGCATGGAGTAGTTCATGTCGATCTATATTGGTAACCTGCCGTATCAGGTAGACGAAGAGGCCGTTAAGGAGGTCTTTGCTGAATACGGTACCGTGAGTCGCGTCCAACTGCCGGTGGATCGAGAAACGGGCCGGATGCGGGGTTTTGGCTTTATCGAAATGTCCTCAGAAGCTGAGGAAGAAGCGGCGATCGATGCGCTTGATGGGGCCGAATGGATGGGTCGCGATCTGAAGGTGAATAAGGCGCGTCCCCGCGAAGAACGAGCACCCTCCGGTAATCGGGGTGGGGGCGGCCAGCGGCGCCCTAGTGGTAATGGCGGCGGGCGGCGCTATTAAAGGCCATTGCAGGCACAGAATATTGTGGCGAAGGCCCCTCAAAAGTCAGAGAATGGGGTGTTGAACCAGTCCCTTCAGTCTCTGACTTTTGTCCTTTTTGTTTATCGATGGAGTATGCAGCATGGCGCAAGTGATTTTGGGTGAGAATGAAGGGATTGAATCGGCTTTACGTCGCTTCAAACGCCAGGTTTCCAAGGCAGATATTTTCGCTGATATGAAGAAAAATCGCCATTTTGAAACCCCTTTACAAAAAGCTAAACGCAAAGCCTTAGCCAGACGGAAAAAGCGCCGGTTCCGTTCCTCCCGCACACGCGATCAAGGTTAACGACCTCAGCCGAATCACTCCTGGGAGCCTCAATTAATTCAGGTGGGCGGTGAGACCGCTCGCCTCAACCCCTAATAATTTTGTGGGTACGGTTGCGGAAATCGATATTTTTCGAGGTACCCTTTTCAAAATTGATGATCAAAATTATTGATGATCAAATTTGACAGTCAAATTTTAGAAGTGTTGCAGCCCCAAGATGCTAACAGCCTAGCGTTTCTCATGTTCTAGGTTGATTGTGTTGTACAGCACTTCCATACCCAGTAAGGTACAGACAAGGGGCTTAAGCCCCTTGTTCGCAAGGCTTGACAGTACTTTATTAGCGAGAGAACGGCTGTATCACGATCAGCTCCAACTGATCAGCTCCAACTTAAAAAAGCATCCCTAACCAACCCTATCCCCATGCCGCGCATTAATCCTTACACATTGCAAATGCAGCTGACCCGCATGTTCGAGGAAGGGCAGTCATTTTTTCTGACCACCAAGGTCCAGGATTGGCTCCGGGAGCATCATGAAGACCCGAATGCCTACGAGATCATGATCCATCAAGCCCCTGCACCCCCTGGTTCCGGTCACACCATCGCCCTCACGGTAGAACTTCGCCGTCAGGATGGGCAACAGGTCGATCCCTGGCTGCAAGCGGAAGCCAATCGCCAGGCCTAAATTGGCTGGGAGCTAGAGCAGTCAGTCCGGTCAGCTATCGCCCGGTTCAATTTCCACCACGATCGCGGCTACATAGATAGGGTCCTGATTCGGCTGGGGCACGATCGGCACATAGGAGACTAACCAATGGCGCAGTTGTGCAGGTTGGCGGGGAATCGTACCACTCAGCTTGAATTTGAGAATGGGCTGCCCCGTCTGGAAAATTTGTTGCAGGATGGGTTCCACGATCGGCGCAACGGTGGGCAATACCTCGCCAAACGTGCGACCGATATGGGCCGCCGCCGGATAGCCGTTCAATTCGGCAAAGGCCTCATTGATGGCCACAAAGCGAAGATGGGGATCGAATAGCGCTAACCCCACGATCGCAGCTGAGGCGCTATCAAAAAACTGCTGTAGCAATTGCAAGGCGGGTGAAAAGGGTATAACCGGCGTTGAGATGGGGAACGGTTGGAGAGCAGCGACCCCCCCAAGGTAGCGGGCGATCGTATCCCGCAGGCTGGCCATCTTCAACGGTTTGGGCAGGGCATAATTGGCCCCCAAGGCAAGGGCACGCTGGGAGGTTGTGCGATCGCCCATTTCCGTCATCAGCAAAAACGGGATCTGGGCCATCTCCGGGTCATACTTCAGGCTTTGGAGAATGGTCAGCCCATCCAGTTTGGGCACCTGGGTATCGCACAGAATCAGATCCGGTGTTTGGGCAAACGCCAATTGCAGTGCCTGCTGGCCATCTTCAGCCCCCAAGCCATAAAACCCTTCCGTTTCCACCAGGGTAAGGATATTCCGTTGTAGCGACTTCTCCGGCTCAATGACGAGAATTTTTTTCATATTTTGCGGTTTTTTTGCCATTAAATGTTATTAAAACCAACCAATTTCATAACTAAAAATCAATAGTCAAACCTCTATTCTAGCCTGATTGGACCGGGGTTGGTTAGCAGCACTCCGTTATCGTTTTAGCCTAAGTCTTTGTTGTACCATAAGCCACCCCTGCGGATATAGCCCAACACCGATCGCAATATAAACACCCAGCAGTACCAGCAAACACAGATTCCCCAATTGGCTATAGGTATTAATAATTTGGTCCGGTGTCCAACCAAAGTCGTTCACGAGGCGATCCATGTCACCCCCCGCATCCCCCTCACCGCCTAGGAGGCTCCCCCAGGGAATCTCTGCTTGACCGCACTTGATCTGATGCCAAAACCCAAAATTTTTCCAAAAGGAACTAGCGGCAATCACTAGGGCCACATAGCGCCAAAAGTCCCACCGCCAGCGATCGGGTAGGCGCATATAAAACGCAATCATCACCAGTGTACTCAGGTAAAATTCACCCCCAATACCCCCAAAGACCAACCAGCACTCGATCACGGACTGGGGAAGCAGCCAGGTCATCACGAACTGAAGGAGCGCAATGCCCCCCGCCAAAATTATCGGCCAGCGCAATTTCTCCCGCCAGCCCGCATGGGCCATCAGCCCCAGCAGGAAGACAATGCCCAGGTAAACAAAGAGCGATCGCTGCTCACTCCAACTGGTCCAGCCAAAGGGCAACGGGAGCGCCCGGCGGCCACTGAGCCAGGCAACGGTGGCATGGCCGAATTCATGAATCCAGATATGGAGTGGCAACAGGAAAAAAGAGACAAAACTGGCATTTAAGATCACCGCCAGCACCGAAGCCACGGGTAGAGCGGCCCGATTAATCCAGGGATGTTCAAAACTAAACCGATCCCAAGCTGCCCCCGTCGCCTGTCGGACAGTCACCGTTTCACTCCAGACGCTCGTCATCGTCTTTGCCCCGCGCCGGATGCCCCGAATCTGCACCTGGTCCACGCCCGGTAACCGTAGCTCCCGCAGGAGGGCCGTCAGTTTGGGCACCGCGATCGCTGCCGTGGGCACGCGATCGGCATCGAGCCAGATTTGCAACTGCTCCTGGTGCCACCGGGTGCCTACCTCAAGCTGGGGGTCATTCAGCCGCGCATTGAAGGCCTGGGTGAGATACTGGGGCTGGCCTTGGCGGGCCTGCTTGAGCGCAAAGAGGAAATACTCCGGGTTAGCACTCTGGTGCTTCACCCATTCCGGATCGTCCATACCGTCCTCCCTAGCTGAAGACCTGACCCTAGGTTGCCCCTAAAACCGGACAGAAATCGCATAAATCTTTAAGCCCGCGTCTGCCGATCGACCGGCAGGATTGCACTATCCTCATTACAGTGTCCTTGCTGGGGGGGGTCCGCCCTGTGGCTCCCGGCCCAGTTGCTCCTCTCGCAAAAACCGCAAAACCGATGACAGCCCTTTCCAATCCCCCCTGCTCCCCCGCCGCGATCGCGGCTGAAGGCTTAAAGCCAGAAGAGTACGAAGATATTGTCCAACGGCTGGGCCGACATCCGAACCGGGCGGAACTGGGGATGTTTGGGGTGATGTGGTCGGAACACTGCTGCTATAAAAATTCCCGCCCCTTGCTGAAACAGTTTCCCACCGAGGGCGATCGCATTCTCGTGGGGCCAGGGGAAAATGCCGGCGTGGTGGATCTGGGGGATGGGTTACGGTTGGCTTTTAAGATTGAGTCCCATAACCATCCCTCGGCGATCGAGCCGTTCCAGGGGGCCGCCACCGGGGTCGGGGGTATTCTGCGGGATATTTTCACGATGGGTGCCCGCCCGATCGCCCTGTTAAATGCCCTGCGCTTTGGTCCCCTCGAGGATGCCCGCAATCGCCGGATTTTTCAGGGGGTCGTTGCGGGGATATCCAATTACGGGAACTCAGTTGGGGTTCCGACGGTGGGGGGCGAGGTGTATTTCGATCGCGCCTATAGCGGCAATCCCCTCGTCAATGTCATGGCCTTGGGGCTAATGGAAACGCCGGAGATTGTCAAATCCGGAGCCGCTGGCGTGGGTAATCCGGTGCTCTATGTGGGGTCTACCACCGGGCGGGATGGCATGGGCGGGGCCAGCTTTGCCAGTGCGGAATTGACGGATGCTTCGATGGACGATCGGCCAGCGGTCCAGGTGGGTGATCCCTTTTTGGAAAAGTCCTTGATTGAAGCGTGTCTGGAAGCCTTCAAAACCGGAGCGGTGGTGGCCGCCCAGGACATGGGCGCAGCGGGGATTACCTGCTCCACCTCGGAAATGGCGGCGAAGGGGGGCCTGGGGATTGATCTGGATCTGGATAAAATTCCCGTGCGGGAAACGGGGATGGTGCCTTACGAGTATCTGCTTTCCGAGTCCCAGGAACGGATGCTCTTTGTCGCCCAAGCGGGACGGGAAGCTGAATTAATTGAGATCTTCCAACGCTGGGGTCTCCATGCAGTTGTGGCCGGGCGCGTGATTGCCGAGCCGATCGTGCGCATTCGGTTCCAAGGGGGCATTGCCGCCGAAATCCCTGCCCTCGCCCTCGCGGAAAATACGCCCATTTATCACCGGGAATTGTTGGCCGAACCCCCCGCCTACGCCCAACAGGCATGGCAATGGCAGGACTCCCAACTGCCTCCCTGCGATCGCCAGGGGATTACCCTACCCAGTGAGCCAGACACCCCTCGTAGTTGGAATGCGATCCTATTGCAACTGCTGGAAAGTCCGACGATCGCCTCTAAACGCTGGATCTATCGCCAATACGATCACCAAGTCCAAAACAATACGGTGATCCTCCCAGGCGAGGCGGATGCAGCGGTCATACGCCTGCGACCTCAAGGTCAAGAACTCCAGGGGACCCCCTCACCAACCCGCAAAGGGGTAGCGGCCACGGTGGACTGCAATGCCCGCTATGTCTATCTCAATCCCTACGAGGGGGCCAAGGCCGTGGTGGCGGAAGCGGCCCGCAATCTCAGTTGTGTGGGGGCTGAACCCTTGGCGGTCACGGATAACCTGAACTTTGGCAGTCCCGAAAAGCCGATCGGCTACTGGCAATTGGCGGAAGCTTGCCGGGGCCTTGCCGAAGCCTGTCGTGTCTTCCAAACGCCAGTTACCGGCGGCAATGTCTCCCTCTATAACGAAACCCTAGACAGCGACGGCACCCCGCAACCGATTTATCCCACTCCCGTTGTCGGCATGGTCGGGTTAATTGAGGATTTGCAATACATCTGTGGTCAGGGTTGGCAGGGTGAGGGCGATCGCATTTACCTCTTGGGCCAGCGCTTGGATGCACCCCCCTCCCCCCAGGTGACCCTCGGTGGGTCCGAGTATTTGGCGGTGGTTCATGACACCGTTGCCGGACAGCCCCCGATCGTGGATTTTGAACGGGAACGCCGGGTACAGGCCGTGTGTCGCGCTGGGATTCGTCAGGGTTGGGTGCGATCGGCCCATGACTGTGCTGAGGGGGGAATTGCCGTCGCCTTGGCCGAAGCCTGCATCACCGGGCAGCGGGGGGCCACGATTCACCTCGATATCCCCAGTGACACCCCCCTGCACCGCTGGGATACCCTCCTGTTTGGGGAAGGGGGTGCCCGGATTCTGGTCTCGGTAGCGGCACCGGATCAGGCGGCCTGGGAAGCCTATTTAACTGCCCACCTGCCCCCTGACGATTGGCAATGGCTAGGGACCACAGGGGCGGGTTTAGCCAGGGTCGCAGTTTCCGACCCAGCCACGAGGACAACCCACCCTTCCCTAAACGTTGATCGGTCTGATCCCCCTGATCTATCTGATCTATCGGATCAAACCGATCGCACGGATGCAGCCCAGGCCCAACTACGGCTCACCCTCCAGGGCGGGGAGACCCTGATCGCGATACCGGTGGCCGCCTTAATCGATCGGTGGGAACAGGCTATCCCCCGTGCCTTGGCGCGCTGAAGCCGACAGGCACGATCGCCGAGGGTTTCTGGGCCAATTTTCATCCCGTATTCAAATTTTGATCGCATAGTTGAGAGGGCAGACATTGAGGGTTGAATCATGAAAAACCAAGCCATTCTGCTGGGGGCGATCGCCGCGATCGGCCTCACGGCTACGCTCGTACTAGCCCGTCCCCTGCGACCGCAACCAACAGCACAACCGGGGCAAGCCACCCCCACGGGCCAGATGCCTCATTCCATGCATGGAACGCATGGAATGCACGGAATGATGGTTAACAGCGAGTTTGATTATCTGGCCCAGATGATCCCCCACCATCAGGAGGCGATCGATACGGCCCAGATTATTTTGACGCGCAGTAACCGGCCTGAGATGAAACAGTTTGCGCAAACGATTATTGAGGTGCAAAGTGCTGAAATTGAGCAAATGAAGGCTTGGCTCAATGAGTGGTATCCGGGACAGGATCGCAGCGTCAACTATGTGCCTATGATGCGCGATCTGAGCCAACTTCAGGGTGATGCCTTAGATCAAACTTTTTTGCAAGACATGATTGGGCACCACATGGGGGCCGTGATGATGTCACAAATGCTCCTGAATCATAATCTGGTCCAGCATCCGCCTGTCCAGCCCTTTGCCCAGAACATTGCTACCAGTCAGCGCCAGGAAATTCACCAGATGCAAACCTGGTTGATGACCTGGTTTGGCCAAAAGACCTAAGACCAAGACCTCGGAGGTTTCAAAAAACCTCCGAGGTCTGGTGTCTCTCTCCTTATACTAAACATAAGACTGGGATAGGATTCATGGCGATCGAATTTGGACGCGACCTGTGCAGCTACCTAGAAACCGCCGAAACCCGGGAATGGCTGGTGACCAATGGCATTGGCGGTTATGCGTCTGGGACAGTGGCCGGGTTGCCCACCCGTCGCTACCACGGGTTATTGATCGCGGCCCTCGATCCGCCGGTGGGGCGCACGCTGCTTGTCAGTACCATTGATGAAACCGCCCACTACAATGGCCATCTCTATCCCCTTTCGACCTATCGCTGGCACAATGGCTCGGTGAATCCAGCGGGCTATCGCCACATCGAGCGCTTTCGCCTGGAAGGCACTACCCCGGTTTGGAGCTACGCGATCGCTGATGCCCTCCTGGAAAAGCGCATCTGGATGCAACCGGGGGCCAACACCACCTATGTCCAATACCACCTGCACCGGAGCACCCAACCCCTCACCCTGTGGCTCAAGGTCCTGGTTAACTACCGCAACCACCACCACCACACCCAGGGTTGGGGCTGGCACATGCAGATCACTGCGATTCCCAAGGGCATTAAGGTTCAAGCCTATTCGGAAGCAACGCCCTTCTATCTCCTCAGTCAGGATGCCGAAAGTACGACAGCCCACGATTGGTATTACGGCTTTGATCTGGCGCGGGAGCGCGATCGGGGCTTTGGCGATCGCGACGATCACCTGCACGCCGCCACCCTGATGATGACCCTGACACCGGGGCAATCCTTGACCTTCGTTGCCAGCACCCAGAGCAATCCCAATCTCATCGGGGACGTGGCCCTGCAACAACGACAGGTTTATGAACGCAAGTTAATCAATATCTGGAAAGCGGATCACCGCACGGATGTTGAGGGCACCCCGGCCTGGATACAGCACCTCCTCCTGGCTGCTGATCAATTTATCGTCAATCGCCGGACCACAAAGCGTCCCTCTGGCAAAACCATCATTGCCGGGTATCCCTGGTTTAGTGACTGGGGCCGGGACACCATGATCAGCCTGCCAGGGTTAACCCTAGCCACCGGACGCCCGGAAATTGCGCGGGCGATTCTGCAAACCTTTGCGGATTACGTGGATCAGGGCATGGTGCCCAATCGGTTCCCCGACGCGGGAGAAGTGCCGGAATACAATACCGTTGATGCGACCCTGTGGTACTTCGAGGCAATCCGCGCCTACCATCACGCCACCCATGATGATGCCCTCCTGCGCGAACTGTTTCCCGTCCTGACCGACATTATCGACTGGCACTGTCGCGGCACCCGTTACGATATTCACCTCGACCCCAGTGATGGCCTCCTCTATGCCGGGGAACCGGGGGTACAACTCACCTGGATGGATGCCAAAGTCGGGGATTGGGTCATCACACCCCGCATCGGTAAGCCCGTGGAAGTTAACGCCCTGTGGTATAACGCCCTGCGGTCCCTGGCCCAGTTTGCCCGCCTGATTGGCAAACCTTACCAGGAGTATGAAGCAATGGCCGATCGCACTGCGGCCCGTTTCTCGCGGTTCTGGAATGAATCCCTGGGCTACTGCTACGATGTTCTAGACGGTCCCAATGGTCATGATGCCGCCCTGCGGCCTAACCAGATCTTGGCCGTTGCCCTTACCCACAGTCCCCTGACGCCAGAGCAACAACGCCAAGTCGTCGAGGTCTGTGGCCGGGAGTTACTCACCTCCCACGGGCTGCGATCGCTGGCCCCCAGCGACCCCCAATACCAAGGCCACTACGGCGGTCCCATCCAAAAACGGGATGCTGCCTATCACCAAGGCACCGTGTGGGGCTGGTTACTGGGTCCCTTTGTGGTTGCCCACCTGCGGGTCTTCCAGAATCCGGCCCAAGCCCGTGAGTTTCTGGAACCGATGGCCTACCACCTCCAAACCCACGGTGTCGGCAGTTGCAGCGAAATTTTCGACGGCGACGCCCCCATGACCCCCCACGGTTGTATCGCCCAAGCCTGGACCGTAGCCGAAATCCTCCGCGTCTGGCCCCTCATCCAGCAACACACGACGAATTGAGTTTTGCGTGTTTTTCTCAACGTCCAATTCAAAATTCAAAATTCAAAACTTCAAAACTAAAACTATTTCCTATCCCCATGCCTCCCCTTCCCGATCCATCTCCCAAGCATCTCTCCCTCGGTCCCCTAGAGCGTGAAATTATGGAGATCCTCTGGGATCTGCAAGTAGCCAAGGTGAAGGATATTCACGATCGCCTGCTGCGTGATCCCGATCGCGAATTGGCCTATGCGTCGGTGACAACGGTGTTGAATCGCCTAACCCAAAAGGGGTGGGTGACCTGTGATAAAAGCAATCGGGCCTATCTGTGGCAACCGCGCCTGAGCCGAGAGCAAGCCCAAGTCCTCCAGGCCCACAACCAGCTTCAGCAGTTCCTCGCGGTGGGGAACCCGGATATTGTGGCGGCCTTTGCCGATAGTCTCGATCATGCCAGTCTGGAGCAGTTGGACGCGATCGCCCAGCGGATTCAGGCTATCCGCCAAGCCCGTGGAGGTTAATGCCTATGCACCTAGCATTAATTCTGATAGCGTTAACCATTGCAGTGTTGGTGCGCATGGGGGCCTCGGTTGTGGCCCGCTCGTGGTGTATCCCCTGGCAAACGCCCTGGCAAACCCGCTGGTTGGTGACGGGGAGCGGCCTGCTCCTGCCGCCACTATTGCTGCTGACAACGGCGATCGCGATCGTGGGGATGGGAAGCAGCGGCACCATGTTTGGAACGACGGTGAGCGGAGGAGGCTATGTCCTGAGTGTCGGGTTCCTAATTGGGGCGATGGGATGGCTGGGGTATCGGGCTTGCCAAACTTGGCGATCGCAGCGGCAACTCCGCCAGTATGTTGACATTGCCCTCCCGATTGCAGCGCCCCCCGATACAGCGCCCCAAATGCAAGCCAAGCTCTTGCCGGTCCCCCAACACTTCGCCGGTCAAATTGGGTTTTGGCAGTCGCAATTGGTGGTGAGTCAGGGGTTACTCACGGATCTCGGTCCTGACCATCTAGCAGCGGTAATCGCCCATGAACAGGCCCATCGCCACTATCGCGATACCTTTTGGTTCTTCTGGTTTGGCTGGCTCCGTTCCTTGACGGCCTGGTTACCCCATAGCGATCGCCTGTGGCAGGAATGGCTGCTCCTGCGGGAATTGCGGGCCGATCGCTGGGCTGCCCAAAGGGTTGACCCCCTGGCGTTGGCGGAGGCACTGTTACAAGTGGTGCGATCGCCGATCGTCCCGCCGCCGACTGGAGCGACAGCGTTTCACGATGAAGTCATGGTGAGTCGGTTTGAAGAACGGATTAATGCCCTGTTATCCCCCCCGCCCCTGGACCAAGCCTCGCCAACCTATGCGACGGTTATCCTGGGGGTTGGCCTGATTCTACTCCCGATCCTCTTGATTCCTCTCCATCATTAGACCACAGGTCAATCCTAAAACACTTGGGGAAGCTCCTCGCAGGCACGATACCTCACCCATATATTCGCGATACCTCTCTCAACCATGAGAAAGTGAGTCGGCTAGTAGGAAAAACAGATTAGTATATTTGTATTGCATCCTAATGTGTCTCTATAATGGGACAACGGGTCAATCGTGCTCTCGTCGTCAACGGATACACGTCTGGTTATGGTTCAGCAACCCAACTTTCAGGCTCCGCTCAACGATCGCCTGCCGCCCCAGAATGTGGAAGCCGAGGAGGCCATCTTGGGGGGGATTTTGCTGGACCCGGAGGCCCTAGGGCGGATTCGGGATCAGTTACGCCCGGAAGCCTTTTACATCAGTGCTCACCAGGAACTCTATCGAGCGGCCCTGGCCCTTCATGCCCAGGGAAAGCCGACGGATCTCATGAGTGTGACGGCTTGGTTGCAGGATCGGGGGACGCTGGAAAAAGTTGGGGGGCCGAGTCGGCTAGCCCAGTTGGTTGATCGCACGGTGAGCGCGGTCAATATCGATCAATATGCGGCCCTCGTGACGGAAAAGTATCAGCGGCGCAAACTGATCCAGGCCGGGGCCGAAATCATGCAGTTGGGCTACGAGGCAGATCTGGAACTGCCCAAGGTGTTGGATCAGGCGGAGCAAAAGATCTTTGGCGTCACCCAGGATCGTCCGCAAACGGGGTTGGTGCCCACGGCGGATATTCTCACCAGTACCTTCTCGGAAATTGAAAGCCGATCGCTGGGCATGGCGATATCGGGGATTCCCTGCAATTTCTACGATTTAGATGCAATGACCCAGGGTTTCCAGCGATCGGATTTGGTGATTGTGGCGGGGCGTCCGTCAATGGGGAAATGCTTAAGCCATGATGCGGAGATTCTCTTAGGGGATGGCCGGGTGATCACGATCGCCGATCTGTATCAGCAGCAAGCCGCACGGGGGGAGACTGCGCCCACTGCAACGCTGCTAACCTTGGCGAACGACTGGCGGTTCCAGCTAACCCAACCCAGTGCCTTTGTGGATGATGGTCTGAAGCCAGTATTTAAGGTCACCACGCGATCGGGGCGATCGCTGGAAACCACGCTGACGCACCCGTTCCTCACCCTCCAGGGTTGGTGTCCTCTGGCCGAACTGACGGTTGGCACAAAGATTGCGGTGCCGCGTCGCTTGCCTGTGTTTGGTACCCAGCAATTACCGGAACACCAGGTAAAACTTCTGGCCTATCTAATTGGTGATGGGTGTTTGACAAGGACCTCTCCCCAATTTACGAATACCCATCCAACTCTGCAACAGGACTTCACTGAAGCAGCCTTAAAATTCCCCGGTGTCAAAGTTCGGTGGGAAACTTCCCAAGGGCGGCGATCGCCAACCCTTTACGTCACCTCAGATGCCGCGTGGGTCCAGGAACAGCGTCAAATCTTTGGTCAGACCTTGAAAAAGCTTCTCAAGGGAAATAATTCAGGCTCAGAAAGACAAATTGCGACCCGATTAGGAATTAGCCCAGCCCTTTTGGATGCTTGGCAACAGGGGCAATGTGCGCCAACAGAGGAAAAATTGCAGCAGTTGGCTCAAATTCTAGCAATTCCCCTTGAGCAGTTGGCCCCTTATGGAATTGCGAGTATTCGTTGGATGAGCCAAAACTCGTTAACCCTGTGGCTAAAAGAGCAGCGGTTGTGGGGCAAATCGGCCCATGAAAAAACAATTCCTGACAGTATATTTACGTTAGCGCGATCGCAGCTTGCTCTATTCTTAAATCGTCTATTTGCTACCGATGGCTGGATAACCACTCTTAAAAGTGGCCAAGTCCAACTGGGCTTTGCCAGTGTCAGTGAGAAACTTGTCCGTCAAGTGCAACATTTACTGCTGCGCTTTGGCATTCTTGCCGATCTCAAACAACGTGCGATTGCTGACCGAGATCAGCGGCGGATAGCATGGCAACTGGATATTACCGATCGCCTTTCCCTCCAAACCTTTATGGACGAGATCGGTATCCTGGGGAAAGAAGCCGCGATCGCGACGGCTCAAGCAGCTTTGGCCCAACGTCGCTACCAAACCAACCGGGATTTAATCCCGATAGAAGTTTGGGAATTCCTCAAGGGCGCTAAAGGTGAGGAGTCCTGGCGAGCAGTTGCCCAGCGGGCGGGTTTACAAGGGACAAGTAATATCCATGTCGGGAGGCGGGCACCCACACGAGAGCGCTTGTTAGCCTTGGCAACGGCCCTCGAACAACCTGAGTTGCAAAATCTGGCTACCAGTGATGTGTATTGGGATGAGATTGTCGAGATTATTCCCCAAGGATTTAAGCAAGTTTACGACTTGACAATTCCAGAAACCCATAACTTTGTAGCCAATGACATCTGTGTTCATAACACGAGTTTTGTCCTTAATATTGCTCGCAATATTGCCCTATTGCATAAGCTTGCCGTTGCCGTTTTCAGCTTGGAAATGTCGAAGGAACAACTGGTCTATCGGTTGCTGGCGAGTGAAGTGGGTATTGATAGCGGTCGCCTGCGATCGGGACGGGTGGCGCAAAATGAATGGGAACAATTGGGGCGGGGCATTAGCCTGCTATCCCAGTTACCCATCTTTATCGATGACACACCAGGCTTATCCGTAACGGAAATGCGATCGCAGGCCCGTCGTTTGCAAGCGGAACACGGGAAAGAATTGGGTTTAGTGCTAATTGATTACCTGCAATTGATGGAAAACAGTGGCAGCGATAACCGTGTCCAGGAACTCTCGAAAATCACCCGGAGCTTAAAGGGGCTAGCCCGTGAACTGAATGTACCAGTTATTGCCCTATCTCAGCTAAGTCGGGGGGTGGAGTCTCGCACCAATAAACGACCCATGATGTCTGACCTGCGGGAAAGTGGCGCGATCGAGCAGGACAGTGATTTGATCCTGATGCTGTATCGCGATGAATATTACAATCCTGATACCCCCGATCGGGGCATTGCTGAGATCATTATCACCAAACATCGCAACGGCCCCACGGGTGTGGTCAAAATGCTCTTTGAACCCCAATTTACTCGATTTAAGAATATGGCTGCCCCCAATCGTTAATAGGCAAATCCCCCGATGGAGGACGTACAATGGCCACTGAAGTGACAACTGACGTAAAGACAGAAGAAGAAGAGTCTTTAGCGGTTTTAACCGCGATCCCCCTTTTACAACATCCTCTGACGGCTAAGTGTAGGGTATTAACATAATTGCCTAATTATCCGATATCCTTATTCCTCAGATCGCCCTGAGGATGCGCTATGTCAGACCCTCCCGACTTTCAATCCCTACCCACCCCTATCCAACGTGCCGCCGCCGGATTTAGGACGGCTGGCTGGGCCGGCTTTTGGGTGCAGGTGGTGCTGGCCGTCGTGGCAACCATTATCCTCCTGTTTGCGGCCACTAGCCGAACCGTTGCTTCCACCAGTCCAGGCAGCGGCTTTGGGGTCTTGTTTGCCATCTGTGGTCTCGTAGCCCTCTACGTCAGCATTTTCTGGACCTTTCGCTATACCCGCCTGTCCAAACAACTGCAAACCCCAGACCCGGCCCTCCGCCCCCGCAAAGCTGATACTGTGGAACTCCTGCGCATGGGAGTCATGATCAACCTGATTGGGTTACTGCTGATTATCCTCGGTGCCCAAGCGATCGTCGGTGCCCTGCTGGCCAAATCCCTTTCCCAAGTCCAGGGGTTAGGGGCGCTTGATCCTAGCCGCCAGATCCAATCCCTCGACATCTTTGTGGTCCAGGCCAACACCCACACGATTACGGCCCACTTTGCCGGACTGGTTACCTCCCTCTGGCTCCTCAACCGCCTGAGTCGCTAGCCGATCGCCACCTACTGCTGACGAATAATCAGCCCCGTGCGGCGAACCGTGACGGCTACCACAAAATCCGTGGCGGTGGTACTGGTGACATCAATCTGGTAATTGCCGGGTTTGGGCGATCGGGTGGACCACCGCCGGGTTTGCTGCCCCGCTACCCTACCAGTGGGGTCCTGCACCGTCAGGACGGCGCTTCCTTTAGTCAACTCCACAGTAATTTCCTGCCCTTCTTCGGCTGGCAAGAGATAGCGTTGAATGCGATCGGGAGCCACTTTCCCAGGTAATTCCATTGGTTCAGATTGATCTGGGGAAACCGCTATCGAAGCCACCGCGATCGTGGGACTCGGCAAAGCCGCTGGTTCAGGATCAGGGGTTTCTGGGCTAGGTGAGCCGCCAGCCGGAGGCGCCCCTGGTGAGGACGGCGCGGCGTCGATCGGCGACGGGGTAGCCGGGATAGCGGGGGCAGGCGAAAGGGTGATCGGTGTCGGCGAGGTACGATTAGCCAATTGGGCAGAGGGCTTCAAGATCGCACTCATGAGGGCAGATATCCCCATAAACGTTAGGATAATCGCACCAAAGATGATCGCTGGCTTAATCCAAACACTCTCCCAAACCGAGTCACTGTTGGCGACGGGCACCGGTGTGGACGATGAGGATTTTTGGGTCGGCGTTGGCGTTAACCGCACCGGACGACGGGCGGTTGGTGGGGAAGGTAGGGGCGTTTTGGCCCCAGGACTACCGGGGGCAGCGGCGGGGGCAATCAGTCCGGCCAGCGATCGCAGCACTTGGGCCACCTCCGTCGCTGATTGAAAGCGATTTTGGGGACGGGGACTCAACATCCGATTGAGCACTTGGGCAAACCGGGGATTGATCCGGGGCAATAGGGACTGCCAGTGCCAGGTCATCGTGGTCTCATCCAAGAGCGTTTGGGGTTCCCGTCCCGTCATCAGGACGATCGCCGTCACCGCTAGGGCATACAAATCACTATTGGGGGAAGCCTTGCCCGTTTGTAACTGTTCGGGTGGGGCATAACCCAGCTTGCCCACGGTAGTTCCCTTAGCTGGGGCGGCCTCCCCTTGGACCTTTCCCGCGAGGTCCTTGACGACGCCAAAATCAATTAGAACTGGCTTTTGATCCGATTGACGCAGAATAATGTTATCCGGCGAGATATCGCGATGAATGATGTTCTGTTGATGAATGTGCTGAAGAACAGGTAAGAGTTGCTCCATTAAATGGAGGACTTCCGCTTCAGAAAAGGGGGACTTTTCCGCTTTGCGTTCCTCTAATAGGGCGCTGTAGGTGGGTCCCTCGACAAAATCCTGGACTAAGAATAGGCGCTTGCCCTGTTCAAAGGTGGCGTGAAATTGGGGAATTTGGGGATGGCGAATCTGCCAAAGGACCGCCGCTTCCCGCTGAAATAATTCCCGCGACTTTTGCAATGCGTAGGCATCGGTTTGGGCCGGGGTATATTCCTTAATCACACACTTTTCCTGAAAGCGCCCCTGATCCTCAGCTAAATAGGTTCGGCCAAATCCCCCTTGCCCTAACATTTTGAGCAAGCGATAGCGGTTTTGCAGCAACGTCCCAGCAGGAATCGGGGGGCGGGTCATGGGCTATCTACCTCCCATAGCAGGAGCAAAGGGATAGGGATTGATGACTAAACTCTAGCGTATCAAACTCCCCCTTGCCGGACATCTGTCCCTGGGGTGCTCCCTCACAAACAATACGCGGTAGGATAAAACTCAATTGCTGCTCTTAGGGTGGGTGATCGTGGTGAGATTGGCTGTGCCGCCTAGCGCCTATCGGGTCCGTCGTTCGCGCCTACGTCGTTTGGTGCACCAGGTGCTTGTCCGTTGGCGATCGCTGTGGATTATCGTCTTAGCGGCATTGCTCCTGTCGGGCTGCGTGCAGTACGAGACAGCCATCCAGTTTTCTAGTCCTCATGCTGGCCAGTTGGTGCAATCAATCCGCCTCGGGGAACAGTTCAGTGCTCTCAGTGGCGAAAGCCAAGACCAATGGTTCCATCAGCTAGAACAACGCACCCGCCAAGTTGCTGGGCGTACCCAGTCCCTCAACGATCGGGAACTGCAAATTATCATCCCATTTGCCAACGGTCAGGACCTGGTAACCAAATTCAACCAGTTTTTTAGCCCCACGGCCACCGTGGACACCATCGCCGGGACCGATCCCCTCGCCGGGATCACCTCCCAGTTACAGCTACACCAAAATAATGCGCTGTTGCTGGTACGGCACCGGTTGGTCTATAACCTAGATTTACGATCGCTGGGGTTGGCCTCGGCGGAGGGAACCGCCCTCCTGAATCCGGGGGGATTGCTAACGCTACAATTTTCGCTGACAACCCCGTGGGGGGCACGGGCAGAGACCACGAATGCGATCGTGCAGCGCCAAGGGCAGACCCTCACCTGGCATCTGCAACCGGGGCAGGTGAACCATCTTGAAGCCGTGTTCTGGTTGCCCAGTCCCGTCGGCATCGGCGGGTTAATGATCATCCTGCTGGTGGGGCTAGGGATTTATCTCAAGGAGCAAAGTGAGACCCCGGCGATCGCGCCTCTGACTGAATTGACCCCGGCGACGGATGCCGCCACCTCGGTCGATCGCACCTAGGTCTGGTAGAATAGAAGTCCACAGCCAGGGCGGCATAGCCAAGTGGTAAGGCAGAGGTCTGCAAAACCTTTATCCCCCGGTTCGAATCCGGGTGCCGCCTTTCAGTCAACTCATCCTTGAGTAAACCTAACCTTGTTCCCTACGCGTGTGCCGCACCACACCTATCAGGGAACCTTTACCATTACGATATAATTCCTGTGGAGTTGATTTACATTTCTTCAACTTTAGGTTGCTGGGACAGGGAGGCAAAGCCCGAGGGAAGGGGTGTATGCAGTTGATAAGACGCAACATTCTGTATTTTTCCCTGGGCCTTTTACCCGCTAGGGCGTATTTATTGATAAATAAATCTGCGACAACTTAAACCATCCGACTGACGTTTACTCTATCGCGCTAGGGGGCAGACCCGTGACTCTTCAGACTGAATCGCGCTCCATTCCGACCCAATCCGCTCATGACACCGACCGGTTAGGGTCCCTCGATCGCCAGGTGATCGTGATTCTGGACTTTGGTTCGCAATACTCGGAACTCATTGCCCGTCGTATTCGCGAAACCCAGGTTTACTCAGAGGTCCTCCCCTACCGCACATCGGCAGAACAGCTTAGGCAGTTAGCCCCCAAGGGGATCATTCTTTCTGGGGGTCCCAATTCCGTCTATGACGACCACGCGCCCCAGTGCGATCGGGCGATTTGGGATCTGGGGATTCCCATCCTCGGCGTGTGCTATGGGATGCAGTTGATGGTGCAACACCTGGGCGGGGTCGTTGAACGGGCCGATCGCGGCGAGTATGGCAAGGCCGCGCTCTACATTGATGATCCCACTGACCTGCTGACGAATGTGGAAAATGGCACGACGATGTGGATGAGTCATGGCGATTCCGTGACGGAACTGCCCACTGGGTTTGAACGCTTGGCCCATACCGAAAATACGCCTTGGGCCGCAGTAGCCCATCACGAGCGTAAGCTTTACGGCGTGCAGTTTCATCCGGAAGTGGTGCATTCGATCGGCGGCTTGGCCCTCATTCGCAATTTTGTTTATCACATCTGTGATTGCGAACCGACCTGGACAACGGAAGCCTTTGTTGAAGAAGCGGTGCGCGAAATTCGCGCCAAGGTGGGCGATAAGCGGGTGCTACTAGCCCTGTCGGGAGGCGTCGATTCCTCAACATTGGCTTTTTTGCTGCACCGGGCGATTGGGGACCAATTAACCTGCGTGTTTATCGATCAGGGTTTCATGCGTAAGTATGAGCCGGAGCGCCTGGTGAAACTGTTTGAGGAGCAATTCCATATTCCGGTGCAGTATGTGAATGCCCGCGATCGGTTCTTGGCCGCGATCGCCGGAGTAACGGACCCGGAGGAAAAGCGCAAGCGCATTGGCCATGCCTTCATTCGGTCCTTCGAGGAGGAATCCCGGCGGCTGGGCCCCTTTGATTACCTGGCCCAGGGGACGCTTTACCCGGATGTGATCGAGTCGGCAGATACCAATATTGACCCCCAAACGGGCGAACGCGTAGCCGTGAAGATCAAGAGTCACCACAATGTCGGCGGGTTGCCCAAGGATCTGCGGTTTAAGTTGATTGAACCCCTGCGCAAGCTGTTTAAGGACGAGGTGCGCAAGGTGGGAGCCTCGATCGGGTTACCCCAGGAAATTGTCCAGCGCCATCCGTTCCCTGGTCCCGGTCTGGCCATTCGCATCCTAGGTGAGGTAACGGCGGAACGACTGGATATTTTGCGCGATGCCGATCTCATCGTGCGCCAGGAGATCAACCGGCAGGGCCTGTATTCAGAAATCTGGCAAGCCTTTGCGGTCCTATTGCCGATTCGCAGTGTGGGCGTGATGGGGGATCAGCGTACCTATGCCCACCCAATCGTCCTGCGGATTGTCACGAGTGAGGACGGCATGACAGCCGATTGGGCACGGGTACCCTACGACTTCCTAGAAGTCGTCTCCAACCGGATTGTGAATGAGGTCCCTGGGGTAAATCGGGTGGTATACGACATTACTTCCAAACCACCAGGCACGATCGAGTGGGAATAGCGCCGAGTGGGTAACAGTGAGGGCAAGGCTACGGCGACTGCCCCGTATGCTCGCCCCCTGTCCCTCTCGCCAACGCTCCCCTAACCCACCACTTGCATGGATTGAATTCGCCATTCCCCATTTTCGCGTACCAGGGAATACCTAACCCGCAGCGTATCTTGGTAGGACGATGCTTCATCGAGGCGGCCATTTTGATAAAAGGCAGCCTTTTCCCGCACCTGAGCTTCAACTTCCGCCTGGTCTGGATTGTTGGCATCTGGAGTAATCGTTTCCACCTGGACGGTATGCTCGTATTCCCCGTGCCAGTTATCGCGTTTGGCATTTTCTGCCTGTTGTCGCCATTGGCTCAGGGCTGGATCAACCAGGATCGTCACCAGCTTGTCGGTACTGTGGCCCGATCCTAGGGCTTCGGCCTTGGTGGTCAGCCAAGTATTGATCAACCAGGTAGCGGTTTCCTTATCCAAAGGCCCTTCCATGGTGGGGCGAAAGGCCGCGCTGCCCGGTTCCGGCATCACAAACAGGGGCGTATCCAGGGGTACCTCCGCCTGCTCTTGCACCAGTTGTGGCCCCGATAGGGCACGAAAAACCCCCGCTAACCAACCATAGGTAGCCCGTGCTAGGAGGAGCGTCCCTCCGATCACCCCCAAACCCAGGAGACCAACTAACAGTAAGCGTCCCAGGCGCAGGGGGGGGGAAGTCCCCGATCGGGTCGGACGGCGGCCCACAGGTCCCTCATCCCGGATCGCATATTCCTGGGGAGGGGCGTCTGAAGCACCGCCAGTAGCGGGACGGGGGGTATGGGTAAAACGGGTCAATTGTTCCGTGGCCGAGCGACTGAACCCACGATCGCCAGGATTGTCAGGGCCATCCCCGGCTGTTATCCCCGCAGCGGTAGTGGGTTCGGGGAGGGAGGGGATAGACGGGACGGTCCCACGTCGCACGTCCCGATAGGCGGTGGGGGTTGGCAAGGTCGGAGCGGGGTCAGGCGGACTGAGGTCAGACGATGCCTCTTCCCAGGGGGAAGCCATTTCCCGATCGGGATCATCCCAGGCAAAGGCCGTATGGGTTGGACCAGGGACTGCTGGGGAACGTACAGCGGCCCGATGGGAGCGGCGAGCGGCGGGAGTGGGCGTCAGACTGGCGGCGATCGGCGTCCACTCGTCTGGAGCTTCATCCTCACTGGGCAGGGCTTCGAGGTATGCCTGTACCTCCTCATTAGCAAAGTAAGCCTTCAACTGGGCCACTTGATCCGCCAAATCCCGAAAATGGGGAAAGACTTCTTCCTGCAACCACCGTTCACTATACAAACACAGTCCGGGCAGCAGATCAGGAGATCCCTGGGAGTGATCGCGGATAAAGGCGATCGATTCGTACTCCTGGCTCAGTTCCAGTGCCCGATTGGCCTCTTCAGTTTGTCCCAACAGCAACGCACAGACGGCTTGCTCCAGATGCACATCCTGGCGCACACTCAGCCGCAGTAACAGTTGTTTGGCCTGCTGGATAAGGGCAGGCTGATATTCGGCGAATCCCCTGGCAATCAGGGTATAGACCGCCAGGTAGGTAGCCACAGCCGAGGGCCGTCGGGCTTCCGCCTCAAAGAGGGTTTGCTGTTCAGCCGCTGTCAGATAATCCCGAATCTGTTGGATAAACCGCAGAAAATCATCAACAGTCAGACCCGAATGATCATTACCGGTCCCATCAATACCGCCCCGTTCTTGCAGCATTTCCCGGAGCAGTTGCAGTCCCTTTTGGCGCTCACTGGCGTTGGCTTCCGGTAGGGCTAACAATTCGAGGATGCGGTAGGGCCGTAGTTTATCAAGATCGGCTTGGATTTCGCCCCGCACGCTCGCAAAGACCCCCTCTTGCAACAACAATGCTTGGCCCGATTGGAGGGAATCGGCGGCCCGTTCGTATTGCCCTTGCTGCCAGTATTCCCGACCCAACTCCAGTTCAGCCAATGCCAAGGTGAGAACCAGATCCGATCGCGCGAGGTCGGGAATGTCGTCAGCCTCCCGTGGGCGACTGCGGAGAGTCATCACTTGGGGGCGGGCCAGCTTGAGAATCAGGTCGTATTCGCCTAACTCGTACAGGATCAACAAGGCTCCGGGCACATGGTCAGCCTTGACCTCTAGCAAGGGCGGGGCGACGGGTAGGGGGGAAGCGGGGAGA
>NZ_JBRCAD010000173.1:0-60734 GCF_053493415.1 Trichothermofontia sp.
CCACCCCCCTACCTGTGCCCAACTTCGAGGCCCCACCAGCCGTGACGGCCCCCGCAACCGTGCCTCCCCCGATCGTGCCTCCCGCCAGTGTGCCACCCGTTACCACGCCGCCATTTACCGTACCGACCACGCCCCTGCCCCGATTGCCCGGTAATGGAATGCTGCCCTAGGCGCGATCGGCCCGCCCTCGCTGCCCGTTGATCTCACGTTGCCAATACATTCAACCCATCCATAATTTTGTTAACCTTGCCAGGAGGAGCAACCTGGCGATCGCTGCGGGGGAGGGAGTGCTTTGCGGATAGTGCTAGAGAACATTCATAAGTTTTATGGGCAGCGGGCGGTGGTCAACCGGGTGAGCCTATCCATTTCCCAGGGGGAGATTGTGGGCCTATTGGGACCCAATGGCGCGGGAAAAACCACCACGTTTTATATGATGACCGGATTGGTTAAGCCAGATCAGGGTAAGGTTTGGCTGGATGGGGTGGATATTTCTTCCCTGTCGATGCATCGTCGGGCGCGGTTGGGTATTCGTTATCTGGCGCAGGAAGCCAGTATCTTCCGTCACTTGAGCGTGCGGGATAATATCCGCCTCGTCTTGCAGGAAAGCCAGGTTCCCCGTCAGAAGCAGCAAGCCCTACTAAACCATTGGTTACAGGAGTTTCGCCTCGAACGGGTGGCGGATACGGCGGGAATTGCGGTGTCGGGGGGCGAGCGGCGACGCACGGAGTTAGCCCGTGCCCTAGCGGTGGGGGTCGAGGGTCCCAAGTTTTTGCTATTGGATGAGCCTTTTGCGGGGATTGATCCGATCGCAGTGGCGGAAATCCAAGGCACGATCGCCCGCCTCCGGGCGCAAAAGATCGGCATCCTGATTACGGACCACAATGTGCGCGAAACCCTGGCGATTACCGATCGGGCCTATATCATGCGGGATGGCCAAATCCTGGCGGCTGGCAATGCTGACGAACTGTACAACAACCCGCTGGTACGGCAATACTACCTGGGTGAGAGCTTCCAGATCTAGTGCGCACAAAACCACGAAGGCCCCCAGGCCCGAAGCTACCCAGGTACGAAGACACAAAAACCCAAAGGCGCGAAGGGTAGATTAAGATCTGGGCGTGTGGTTGCACGTGTCTGCTGATTGGATTGACCTGATAATGGCTGCTTCTCCTTCCTTAAATCTCCCGTGGTGGCGTTGGCTGAGCGATCGCCTGCCCGTTCTCGACTACTACATCATCCAGGAATTATTACCGCCGTTTTTGTTTGGCGTGGGTGCGTTCACGTCGATCGGGATCGCGATCGGTGCCCTGTTTGAACTGGTGCGGCAAGTCACGGAAGCCGGGTTGCCGATGAGTACGGCGATGCAGGTGTTCTTTCTCAAATTGCCTGACTTTTTGGTCCTCTCGTTTCCGATGGCGGTCCTGCTCTCAACCCTGATGACCTACGGGCGGTTGTCGAGTGACAGTGAGTTGATTGCCCTACGCAGTTGCGGGATCAGCCTCTACCGGATTGTCCTACCGGCGATCGTGATGAGTCTGGTCGTGACGGGCTTAACCTTTGTGTTTAACGAACTCATTGTCCCAGCGGCGAACTATCGAGCCACCATAACCCTAGAGCAGGCCCTCAAGCGGGATCGCCCCCCCTTTCAGGAAAAAAATATCTTTTACCAAGAATTTGGCGAGGTGGAGCAACCGGAGGGGGGCACGGAGCGCGAATTAGTCCGGATTTTTTATGCCCGCCGTTTTGACGGCACGAAGATGAAGGGGTTGACCATTCTGGATTTTTCGGAACGGGGTCTGAATCAGATTGTCACAGCGGAACGTGCTACCTGGAATATGCAGGCAAACACCTGGGATTTTAACGATGGCACGATTTACCTGGTATCGGCGGATGGCTCCTATCGCAACATCATCAAGTTTGAAGAGCAACAACTCCAACTCCCCCGCACGCCCCTGGACCTGGCAGAACGGGGACGGGACTACGGTGAGATGAGCATTGCCCAAGCCCAAGCGCGCCTAGCCCTGCTGCGCCAAGGGAACGATGAGAACAAGATTCGTAAGCTGGAAGTGCGCATCCAGCAAAAATACGCCTTTCCCTTTGTCTGTGTGGTCTTTGGCCTCGTGGGATCTGCCCTGGGGACTCGGCCCCAACGGGCGAGTAAGTCCACTAGTTTTGGCATTAGCGTCCTGTTGATCTTTGGCTATTACCTACTGGCCTTTATCTCCGGCTCCCTGGGGCAATTGAATATTCTGTCGCCCTTCCTAGCAGCCTGGTTACCGATCGGCGTCACCTTGGGGATTGGTATCCTTTTCCTCGTCCGAGCCGCCCGTTAGCCAGTCGAGATGCCATCAGCGGGTCATTGCCCTCTCCCTGGGGGAGAGGGGTTAGGGTAAGCGCCATCACACGCTAAAGCAAACCGCGATAGTGAATAAACAATAAAATCGCAGCCCATGATCCCAGGGCAACTTTGAAAGCCACGAGGATATTCATCAGGGGCAGGACCCCGCCACTGACCAGAGCCCCCAGTTCGCCGTGGGGAAGTTCCCAGCCCATGAGGGTGATCGCGGCTAAACCAATGAAAATCAAAACCGAGATCTTTTCCCAGGTTGCCACCCGCCACCGCCGGTAGATGCCCTGTAACCACTCCGGCGGTGAGGTGATGGCCACAAGGCCGATCGCTGTCCCCCCGGCCACGCCAGCGGCAAACCCCCCTCCTGGACTGAGGTGTCCCCGGATCGCCAGTTCGATACTGACTAGGGCCGCGATCGTCGCCCCGAGGCGGGCTAATACAATCGATGGCTGATCTGTGAACTGCCGGATGATTTGGGAGGGGCGTTCATTCGCCAGGAGGAACTGGATACCCATAATCGCAATCGTAAAGACGGTTACCTCAAAAATGGTGTCGTAGAGGCGATTACGGAAAATAATCCCCGATACGGCATTGGGGACGCCGCTATCCTGGACCACGGCCTCAACGATCGCGGCGGGGGTAGTGGGTATCGTACTGCTACCAACCAGTGGGGTCGGATTTGTGATCCAAATCAGCTTGATAAAAAAAGCAATGCAGGCAACCAGATAGAGCCAGCGCATGGGGGACAGTTTAATCATGGGTGTTCCTCGCGATCGGAGACGGGGGTATAGGTGAGGTCTGCCGGGTCGGTGAGTTCGGCCTGGAGAATGTCGTAAAGACGACGAATCCGAACTTGGGTCTGATAGGCAGGGGACTCAGGCGTCGGGGCAGCGGTATCCACAGCCGTTGTCGATCGGGTACAGACCGCATGGACTTCCCCCTCGCGGAAGGCTTGTTGTAGACTCTGCGTATCTGGATAGGGGACCAGTTCTAGCCGCAGGTGGCGTTTGTCTAGCACCCGGCGGAGATCAGCTAACCAGGGTTCCAGGGCGGGATCAGCGAGGGGCGCGATCGCAGTTGCGGGGCGAGTTTCGACTGCGGCGATCGTATCGGCAGCGGCCCCCAATGGCTGTGGGTCTAATACCGGCGGCTCTAAGGCCTGCGTCGCTTCCGAAAGTAGAGCCGCTGGCGGAGTCGGTAGACTGGTGGTTGTGTGGACAATCCCCAACCGCATCAGCAGGGACGATCGCACCGCCACGGCATAGAGGGTAATCGCCAGCATCGTCCCGACTAGAGCTTCCGTCAGGGCCACATCCGCCGCCCCCAGCAGGGCATAGACAAGAGCCGCTACGGCTCCCAGAATGCCCCGAATCACTAGAGCATGATAGGGGTTCACCTGCACCACCACCATCAGCGCGGATAGGGGCAGTAGGGCCACAATGGCATAGAGGGCCAGATCGGCTTCGGGGAAGGTGATAGGCATACTGACAGGCATCCTTAGTTCTCCTCCAGGGACGTTAGGGGGCGATCGCCCGTGGCACAGTAGGCCAATACATAGCCCAGCACGGTATTCCAGATAGCGAGGGAAATGAGGGCCAAAACCAAGAGGGGCCATTCACTGGGAATTTTGAGGAGCAGACCCACAATAATACTCATCGAGCCGAGGGTATCGGCAACCGATAGGCTATGGAGTTTGAACAGGACCGATCGGTGTCCCAGCAGCGGCCAGGTACCCCATAGCCAGAAGACTAAACCCAGGCCAATACAGCCATAACTCAGCAGGTCAACCATTGCTTACACCTCCCCAATTTCATTGAGTCGTTTAATCACGTGGGCTAATAGCATCAAGGCTGCATTCCCGACGCTCAGGATAATGACGCCAACTACCCCAATCATCCAGTCATCCCGGAGGACGGAAATCACCAGCACCATCAAGGAAGTCTTAGTCGCAATACTGGCGAAGGCCAGCATCTTTTGCCAGATATTCTTATCCTGGCAGGCTTCATAGATGGGGATCAGCAGAATCAACAGCATGACGGGGAGAACGAGGGTGTTCATGACGATTCTCCTCCGACGACTGGACGGGGACGCTTACGGGTAATGCGGTGGACCTCATACCAGCCCGCTTCGTGGTATTTGACGACGATCGTTTTGGGGGTGAAGGTAATCAGGAAAATATCAAGGAAAATCAAGCCGGGAGTGCGATTGGGTTTTACCCGCTCCAGGGTAATCTCTTCATATAAATGGGGACGCAAGATAATTTCAAACGCTTCCCAATAGGCTTGGGGAATTGCAATGAGGATTTCACCCAGGGCGCGTAACCAATGCTGAAGTTTACCTAAGGACTTGGGCCGACCGGGTAAGATTAGGGCCACACTCACGCCAATGAGGCTATTGACGACACTAAAATTTGCCGTTAATAGGAACCAAATGGCGAGTCGCAGGATCAGGTTCAGATAGCCAATCATGCCAACACCATCCAGAATAGGGTTACTAACATTACACTCATCATGCCGATCAACTGTTCAAGCTGTTCCCATGAACGGGGGAATCGCCCCGATAATCGCTGCACGAGCAGCGTATAAATCAGCCAGGCACTCCCTAGGGTGGCAACGGTTTTTAACAGGGTCTCACCCCAGGCAAGGGTCGGGTCGAAGGCCAAAAGCTGGGCAATGATCAGGCTGCTAATCGGCAGAATCATGGCGACCCAAAAGCCAAAGGGGCGAGGCTGGGTTGGGCTAGCTGGCTCCAGGTGAGCGATCTGACCCAGTGGCTGCATGGGCAGTAGGATAAATTTCGCCATCACGATCGCGGTGCCGACCGCCCCCAAATTCATCAGCCAACTTTGCCAGGGGAGCAGGTGCTTGAGGGTAACGGCTTTGGCGGTAAACCCCAGTAGGGGCGGGCAACCCGCGATCGACAGACTGGCCAGGGCTAAGCCTAGCCACAAGGGAAAAGCGATCGGGCGCTGCTGGAGTTCCTGAAATTGCCGACTAGGCAAATTCCCCGCGATGAGGAAGCTGGCGGACTTGGCCAGACCGTGGGCAAGGGCATACCCCCCCCCAACGGCTGGGGCCGCGAGTATCCACCCCATTTGAGACAGCGTACTCAGGGCTAACACCCGCTTGGTGTCTTGCTCCAGCAAAGCATAGGTCACCCCAAACAGGGCCGTCGCCACCCCAAAGCCACGCACCAGAGGGTCCAAGGTCTCGCTGATGAGGGCAAATCGCAGGAGCGGAAAGACCCCCGCCTTCACCACCACTCCCGACAACAGGGCTGAGACGGGCGTTTCGGCCTCTGAGTGGGTGACGGGTAGCCACAGACCCGACAGGAAGATCCCCCCCTTCGTGAGCAAGCCGACGAGCAACAAAGCCAGGGCTTCAGAAAGGGCATGGGTGATGCCGGTAAAGGCAAACGAACCATTGGTACGATAGACCAGCACAGCCCCCACTAAATAGAACAACATGGCCGTATTGCTAACAAAGAGATAGCGCAGGCCCACCCAAAGGCTGCGATCGCTGCGGGGATAGGCAATCAAGAGAAAGGCCGCAATCCCCAGGACCTCTAGGGCCACATATAAACTGATGAGATCCGCACAAACAAAGCTGGCATTGACGCTACCGTGGACCATCAGCATTTGGGTATAGAAGAATGAGGATTTCTGGCTTTGCCAGCAGTAGCACACCACGGTAGCCGTCACCAGAGCATTGGTGAGGACAAACCAAGCCGTTTGTTCATCCAGTTGCAAGGTAACGCCAAAGTGATCGAGCAGCCGCAATTCCAGGGGAGCTACTTCGCCCAACCGGCTGACGGCAAAGGCTCCCGACAGGATCGCCATGCCCAAAGCCAGGACGCGATCGCCCTTCGGTAACACGTACCCCAGTAAGCCGAGGAAAAAGGGTAGCGCGATCCAGAGGATGGTGAGGGTTGTCATCGCGTCTTACCTCCTTGGTGCCAACTGCCAGTACCCTTCATGCCAATACCATCCAGAACAACGCCACTAACATCACCGCCATCATGCCGATCAGGTGTTCAAATTGTTCCAGGGCTTGGGGCAGGTGGAGCGACAACCGGGGTAGCCCATAGTAATAGACCCCCCACCCTAGGCCGATCGTTGCCAGGGGTTTGGCCACATTGGCCCAGGTATAGGCTTCGTAATACACCCCATTCGCCACTACTAACCCCCCCAGCAAAATGGCCATCGCCAGCCAAAACCCGCGACTGGGCACAGGCAACGCCACGACCCCGGCCTGAGCCGCCAGGGCAGCCTGACGTTGATGGGGCAGAAAAATGAGTTTAGCAAAGGAGATGGCCGTGCCCAGCGCCGCCAGGTTCATGCCAATCACCTGCCAGGGGGCCAGGTTCTTCATCGTCAACACCTTGGCCCCAAAACCCGACAGCAGGGGAAATCCGGAAATCGAGAAACTGGCCATCACCAGGGCGACCCACAGCGGTGTCCAGATCGGTTGGTGCTTGAGGACCTTAAAGCTGCGACTGGGCAGATTCCCCGCAATCAGGAACAGAGCTGATTTGACTAACCCGTGGGTGAGGGCGTAAAACCCGGCGACTACGGGCGCAGCGAGGACGAACCCAAGCTGGGAGATGGTGTGGAAGGCCAGCATCCGCTTGGTATCTTTTTCAAAGACGGCATAGCACACCCCGAACAGGGCCGTCGCCACCCCAAACAGCCGCACGATCGGTTCGACGGTCTCGAATAACAGGGCACAGCGGACCAGCGGCAACACTGATGCCTTGACCACAACCCCCGACATCAAGGCCGACACCGGGGTTTCCGACTCCGAGTGGGTTAGGGGTAACCACAAACCTGATATAAAGATCCCGGCTTTGACCAGAAGGCCCAACAAAATCAGGGCGATCGCCTCCGGGGGCGCGGTGCGCAACCCCACGAAGTCGAAGGAATGGTTGGCCTGGTAGACCAGCACCGCCCCCACCAGGTAGAACAGCATCACAGTATTGCTGACAAACAGGTAGCGTAACCCGACCCAAATGCTGCGATCGCTCCGGGGATAGGCAATGAGCAAAAAGGCCGCAATCCCCAACACTTCAAGGGCGACATAGAGGCTCATCAGGTCTGAGCAGGCGAAGGCCGCGTTGATACTGCCGTGCAACATCAGAAGCTGGGCATAGAAAAACGGCGTCTTACCACTGGGCCAGCAGTAGCACACAACCGCCGCCGTTACCAGACCATTGGTAATCACAAAAAATCCGGTGAGCGAGTCCAGGAGCAAACTCACGCCAAAATGATCTAGCAGCCGCAATTCCAGGGGATTGGGTTGCCAAAACAAGAGCAGCGCGTAGGCTACCGATAGCACCGCCATCACGCCAGCAAAATAGCGATCGCACCGGGGCAGCAGGTACCCCAAAAAGCCCAAAAAAAAGGGCAGGGTAATCCAGACGATCGTCAGGGAAAGCAGATGCGGAGTGAGGGTCATGGTTGGTTGCCCCGCTCAATCTCGCTCGTTTCCAGGGTGGGATTCTCCCGTGCCAGCTTCATCGCCCCCACCAGCATCAGCGCCTGAATCGAAAAACCAATCACGATCGCGGTCAAAATCACCGCTTGGGGCACCGGGTCAGCATAGGCCCCATTTGGGGCATCGGTCAAAATGGGCGTAAACACCCCCTGACGAGCGGCCACCAGCACATAATAGGCAATCACGCCTGTACTCATGACATCCATCGCGATGATTTTCATCATCAGGTTTTTCTTGACGAGGATGCCAAGAAACCCAAAGAGGACAGTGGCAAAGATAAGGGCTTCTAATACGGGGATTTTTAGCACGGGCGTTTTCCGATCACGAATAACAGCGATAAACCAGCCACCAGACCCCACACGGGCTGGGCCTAACCGAGGGAAGTGCTAGCTGCACCTAGCTCACCCTGCCCCTAGACAATGGCCCCTGGGCCTGGGAGCAACTGGGCTGTAAGCAGCTTATGCTAGGAGATTCCGGCTTTTGCATAGAGTAAATAAAATGACTTAACTACTTTCGATAGTCTTTTAATAATACATAATATGGGAACATCTGACGAGATGGCCTGCTCAAACCCCACCCGATCGCGTCTGCGACCGCCAGCCGCCTCCGATCGCTGGATGATCTGGGCGCAGGACAAGGCCCGACCCATGCTCGTGCTCCACCAGAATTGCCGGGAGGGATTTGGCCCCGTTGACGCCGGGGAAGCCATGATATTCCCGATAACCGCTAAGGTTGACGAAGAATTTTGGAGGAGATCGGTACGCTACGGATAGGCAGGGGGGAAGCCGTTCCCTGGCCTAGCCACCAGCGGCCAACTGCCTCGACCCGCCGTCCCCCTGTATAGTGAACCAATGGCTGTTCAACCCTCACCTGATTTCCGCACTGAATCTCCCTTGCCCGCAGCCTGGGAGTCCCTGCAACTGGCCCTGTTCAGCGGTAAGGGCGGTGTCGGCAAAACCACCCTGGCCTGTGGCTGTGCCCGACATTGGGCACAGCAATTCCCCAATCATCGCTTGTTGTTGCTGTCCACCGATCCAGCCCACTCCCTGGGGGATGTCCTCGGCCTGCCCGTCACCGCCACGGCGCAGTCCGTTCCCGATCGGCCCAATTTACAGGTGCAAGCGCTGGATGCAAAACAGCTCCTGCAAGCCTTCCGCGATCGCTACGGAGCAGTCTTGGAACTACTGGTCGAGCGGGGTAGCTTTGTGGAAGGCGAGGATCTCACCCCCGTGTGGGATCTGAATTGGCCGGGGGTGGATGAGTTGATGGGATTGTTGGAAATTCAGCGGTTACTCAATCAACAGGTTGTCGATCGCATCATCGTTGACATGGCCCCCAGCGGTCATACGCTCAACCTGTTCAAACTCATGGACTTCCTCGACACCATCCTGGCGGCGTTGGCGTTATTCCAGGAAAAACACCGGGTGATCAGCCGCAGCTTTACGGGACGCTACACCCCGGATGAGGCCGATGCTTTCCTCCATGAACTCAAGCAGGATTTGGCCAACGGACGCGCCTGGTTACAGAATCCTCAGCGGACGGCCTGCCTGGTGGTGGCCATTGCCGAACCCATGAGTTGGCTAGAAACCCAACGCTTTATCACCGCCTTGGAGACACTCCAGATTCCCCTGGGGGGGGTGTTGATTAACCGCATTCTGCCCTTACCGCCCCTCAACCCCAACCCCACGGCTTGGGAGCAACTTCCGTGGGCAAGGCACGATCGCCTGAGTGAGCAACAGCAATTGCTGCACCAATTTCGGACGCTCGCCCCGACACAACCCCTCTTAACCGTGCCCCTTCTCCCTGCCGAACCCTTAGGGGCCAGCGGCCTCGATCGCCTGATGGCCCAAGTTCAACCCTTAACCACCCTGGTTCCCATTCCCCCCCCGGTGGTGCAGTGGCCAGAACCGCTCGCTCCGGGCCTTTCCGACTTTATCGCCGAGGGGCGCAAGCTGATTTTGGTTGGCGGTAAGGGGGGGGTTGGCAAAACCACGATTACGGCGGCGATCGGATTGGCAATGGCGCAACGACACCGCGATCGCCGGATTCGCCTCATCTCGATCGATCCAGCCCATTCCCTGGGGGATGCCTTCGGCCAACCCCTGGGCCACGAACCCCAGCCGATTAAGTGGGACACCGCCGAGCCGGACGCTATCCCACTGCAACTGAGTGGTCAAGAGGTTGATGCGGAACAGGTGCTCCAGCAGTTTCGGGAGGATTATTTGTGGGAGTTGGCGGAAATGATGAGTGGGGAGCAGTCGGCAGAGAGTCCCCTGCAACTGGCCTATGGGCCGGAAGCTTGGAAGCAAATTGTCGCCGAGGCCCTACCCGGCATTGACGAAATGCTCTCCCTGGTGACGGTGATTGACCTGCTCGAACGCGGGGAGCAGGATTTGATCATCCTCGACACCGCCCCGACGGGCCACCTCCTGCGTTTTTTGGAAATGCCCACAGCATTGAGTGATTGGCTGGCCTGGATCTTCAAGCTTTGGCTGAAATACCAGGATGTTCTCGGACGGACGGATCTGATGGGCCGACTGCGGGGGTTGCGGCAACAGGTGGTCCTCACCCAGAAAAAGCTGAAGGATGCCCAGCATACGGAATTTATCGGGGTCGTCCAAGCCCAAGCTGCGATCGTGGCCGAGGCCCAGCGTCTGTCTGCATCCTTAGCGAAGCTAGGCTTATACCAACGGTATCTGGTCCACAATCGCTATGAACCGGGGCAGGTATTAACGGACGACACCAGCGAAGGCACGTTCGCAAATTTGACGGTTGTGCGGTTACCCGCCTTGCCGCGATCGGTCACCCCCTTGGCAAGGGTCCAGGGGGCCACACACCTCCTGTTTCCCGAATAACGCAACGTTAGGGGCGAGCTGTCGCGAAGGCGGGCGGCGGGACTGGCGTGGTTGGAACGATCGGTGCCCGCAGGGCATCCTCTAGGTCAGCACACCCCAGGCGCTCCTCCAAAATGGTCATCACCTCGCGGCCAAAATCGTGGGGATTGCGTTCCCAGGCCGCTAGACACACTTCCCCAAAGAAGGCCCCTAAGGGTTCCGGGTTCCAGAGGAGCTTTTTAGCGGTCCAGGGCATGAGGCTCATGGGGTCATAGCCCCGCTTCAGGATACCTTGCTCGAAGGCATAGTCCTCCAGATGGGTGTGGGGTTGCAGGCCAATGAAGAAGATGGCCGGTTCAACCTTATCAACCCCAAAGATCCGTTCGAGTTCCCGGTGGTAGGCGATCGTCTGGCGAATCGTTTCTGGGCGCTCATCGATCACATTAAAGGAATAGTTGACCGATACCAGGTCATTAAACCCCGCTGCCTTGAGATCGCGGCAGTTTTCCAGGACCGTGCGCAGGTTATAGCCCATGCGCATCTTGCGCACCAGTTCTTGGGAGCCGCTAGTAATGCCGATCTCGAAATAGTTCATCCCGGTTTTCACCATCAGGTCACACAGTTCCGGCGTCAGGTTATCCGCCCGGATATAGGCGGCCCAATGGATATCCGTCATCCCCGATGCCAGGATCTTTTGCAGCAGTTCGACGGCATCATCTATATATTTGCGGGCAGGGATAAACTGGGCGTCGGTGAACCAGAAATTACGCACGCCGCGATCGTAGAGTTGACGCATTTCCGCCACAACTTCATCAGCGGGATTAATGCGCACCTGCTTCCCCTCGATCACCGTGTAGACGCAGTAGCAGCAGTTGTGGGGACAACCGCGTTTGGTTTGCACCCCAATATAAAAATCCTGGGTCTGGAGATAGTACTCCAGTTCCGGCCAGATCGTCTCAATATAGCCGTAATCACAGGCTGCCTTTTCCACGGGGGGTGGGGCTTCATGGATTAATCGATCGCGGGGTTGGGTTTCGCCGACGATGTAGCACCGCTCCTGGGCCAGGGATTCCTGGCGGAGGATTTTTTCCAGCAGGATTTCCCCTTCCCCCACGGAAACGATCGTCCCCTGGGGCAGACCCCGCCCTAACTGTTCATAGAACACGCTGACGGCCCCACCGCCCACCACCGCCCGTGCCGTGGGGCAATAGCGCCGCGATCGCGCCAGCCCCCGCCGGATCAGTCCGAGGTTGCGCCAGAGTTCGGTGTAGTAGGACGCGGCCAGGCGCAGGCCCCCCAGTGCTCCCCGCAGCCGCAGCCAGGGATTGCGGGCATAGTAAAACTCAAAGGCATACTGGAGCGGATTGCCTCCCCGGCCACCCACGGGCGCATAGATCTGAATATCTCGCCAGGAGAAGACCAACAGGGTGGGCTGGAACGTATCAATGCAACGATCGAGGGCACTGCTGTAGTCCAAGGGCGGGACCGCTCCCAAATCGAAAAGGCGTTGGGTAACCCCAGGAAACTGCTTGTGAATATGGTCTGCTAAATAGACCACCCCGATCGGGAAAATCGGATTACAGGGGAGCCGAACATAGAGAATGCGATCGTGCATGGCGGGCGGGCACTCAATGAATGGATAGCAATGGCATTAGGAATCGCAAGGACATTGATCAATAATTTAACATTTTCTTAATTATTGTCCCCCCTTACCCGTTAACCCCAGGGGTGGCGATCGGTCGAATGACCTCAGCAGGGGGACAATCAGACCGACCAATGGCAACCCATTGCGATCGGTTTGCGATCATGCTTGTAACAGTTCTTTTACAAAACTTCACATAATAGGATACCATTAAGCTGGCCAGGAGATCGCGCTGGATGACTGGCGCTAGGCCCTAGGGATGGGGCCATTACCAGCCATTATCTTTATCCAGTCTAACGCCCCGTCGCCAAAAGGTATATCCAGATACCGTTCCTGGCTTTTTAGGGTTAGAATTGCCCGATTGCTGGGCTTGGATGGAGAATTTTGACTGATTACAGCAGGATGGTAGTCGTGTTTACAGCTATTAACAATAACCAGATGTTAGTTTAAGACTATGAAGGCTCAAGACTCGCTTTTCGATACCCACCTTAACCGCGAACTCACCGCAAACGCTATGGCTCAAATTCTTGATCCCCTCCCCCCCGATAGCACGAATCCAGTGGTTTGTTGCTATGTCAATGCAACGAGTAAAATTCAGATAGCTCGGATTACCAATGTCCCTAACTGGTATTTTGAGCGCGTGGTTTTCCCTGGACAACGGCTAATTTTTGAGGCTCTACCGACAGCACTATTAGAAATTCATACAGGCATGATGGCAAGTGCTATCCTATCGGACACGATTGCCTGTAGTAGTTTGGTGGTCAAAGAAGAAGAGGAGCCAGTTGCGCCGATCGCGGCCACGCCGGCAGCCGACGAGCGCGATCGGCAGGAGTTGGTGATCGAGTTAGCCGCCGTAATGAAACAGTCTGAGCGCCTCAGCCTTGCGTGCTAATGCTGGTTTGATGCCCTAGGGCAGTTCCCGCTTGCCGTTTAAGATATCGATTTTCAACTGCTGATCACAAAAGTTCCATCTCGATTTCTCTATCCCCTGTTTGCTCTCTGCTACCTCAAATGCGGCGGAGAGCAATTTTTTATGGGTACCTCGCAACATCCTAACCTGAGCGCTCAGCCGCAAACGTCGGTTCGACCCCCCTCCTCACCCCCATGAATCGAAGTGCCCTTACGCGAGCAAGGTCCGCACATCCGTCACCTGGCCCGTAACGGCGGCAGCAACAACCATCGCGGGACTCATGAGTAAAGTGCGACCGGAGGCCGAGCCTTGTCGTCCCTTGAAATTACGGTTGGAGGAGGAGGCGCTCAGTTGCCGTCCCTGGAGCTTATCCGGGTTCATGGCCAGACACATGGAACAACCCGGTTCGCGCCACTCGAAGCCCGCCGCCTGGAAAATTTGGTCAAGTCCTTCAGCTTCGGCTTCCCGCTTTACCCGTTCCGAGCCAGGGACGACAAAAGCCTTCACCCCTGGGGCAACCTGACGCCCTTTGGCAAAGCGGGCAGCTTCCCGCAGATCGCTCAGACGCCCATTGGTACAACTGCCAATAAAGCAGACATCGACGGGGGTACCCTGGATCGGCTGGCCGGGGGTGAGATCCATATATTGGTAGGCTTCTGCGGCGATTGCCCGTTCTGCTTCCGGCAGGTCTGCGGGCATGGGCACACACTCATCGACGCCAATCCCCTGGCCGGGGGTAATGCCCCAGGTGACAGTGGGGGCAATCTCGGCGGCGTCGATGACCACGACATCGTCATATTCGGCATCGGCATCGCTGGCGATCTGTTGCCACCAGGCCACGGCCTTGTCCCAGTCAGCCCCCTGGGGGGCAAAGTCGCGGCCCTTGAGGTAATCGAAGGTGACCTGATCGGGGTTGACATAGCCACAGCGGGCACCGCCCTCGATCGCCATATTGCAGACGGTCATGCGTTCTTCCATACTCATCTGCTCAAACGTCGTCCCGGCGTATTCGTAGGCATAGCCCACCCCGCCCTTGACCCCTAGCTTGCGGATGATGTGCAAAATCACGTCTTTCGCGTAAACCCCCGACCTCAGGGTCCCGTTCACCTCGATGCGACGGACCTTGAGCTTACTCAAGGCGAGGGTTTGGGATGCCAGGACATCGCGGACTTGGCTGGTACCAATGCCAAAGGCGATCGCGCCAAAGGCCCCGTGGGTAGACGTGTGGCTATCGCCACAGGCGATCGTCATTCCCGGTTGGGTTAGCCCCAGTTCCGGGGCAATCACGTGGACAATCCCCTGATTACCGGAGCCAATGTTGTAGAAGGTAATCCCGTTCTCTTGGCAGTTCTTTTCCAAGGCCTGCATCATCTCTTCCGCCAAGTCATCGGCGAAGGGACGGGCCTGGTTATCGGTGGGCACGATGTGGTCTACCGTGGCGATCGTGCGTTCGGGGAACAGCACCTTGAGGCCGCGATCGCGCAGCATGGCAAAGGCTTGGGGGCTGGTGACTTCGTGGATCAGGTGTAGCCCAATCAACAGTTGGGTTTGGCCAGAGGGCAAGGTGCCCACCGTATGCAGTTGCCAAACCTTATCGAAGAGGGTGCCTTTGCTCATAGGGACTGTATGTGCGTGACCGCATGACCTAAATTCAGCCTCTATTGTACTGGGAACTTTTCCCAATGGTTCGAGCCGACAGGCGGGTATCAACCACAAACGGGGGCGAGGACCGTGGCCCCAATATCAGCGAGGAGTTGGCGATCGGCATCGCGATCGGGATTAGGGGTCGTCAGCAGGGTTTCACCGTAGAAAATGGAATTAGCCCCCGCAAGCAAACAGAGGACCTGGGCCTCACGGCTCAGTTGGGCACGACCAGCACTGAGGCGCACCCTTGCCCTAGGCATGAGGATACGGGCGGTAGCACACATGCGAACTAGCTCCAGGGGATCGATCGGAGGGCGCTCAGCCAGGGGGGTTCCCGCCACAGCGACTAGGGCATTAATCGGCACACTTTCAGGATGGGGCTGAAGGGTGGCCAGGACTTCTAGCATCCGAGCACGATCGGTGAGGGTTTCACCCAGGCCAATGATGCCACCGCAACATACCGAGATCCCGGACTGACGAATATGGGCCAGGGTTTGCAGCCGATCGGCATAGGTCCGGGTTGTAATAATCTGCTCGTAGAACTCGGGGCTGGTATCAAGATTGTGGTTATAGGCCGTCAACCCGGCGGCGGCCAACCGCTGGGCTTGGCTGGCGGTCAACATCCCCGCCGTAACACAGGTCTCCAGCCCGATCGCCCGCACCTGACGCACCATGTCTAGCATGGCCTCAAAGGCAGGACCTTCGCGAATCTCGCGCCACGCCCAGCCCATACAAAACCGGCTGGCGCCGAGGGCCTTAGCCTGCTGTGCCTTGCCGACAACCGCCTCCACACTTAACACCCCCTGGGGAGAAACCGAAGTTTCATAGTGGCCCGACTGGGGGCAATAGGCACAGTTTTCGGCACAGCCCCCCGTTTTCACGCTCAGGAGGGTGGCCAATTGGACCTGGTTTGCGGGTTGGTACTCGCGATGGATCGTTTGGGCCTGGTAGACCAAATCCATTAACGGACGCTGCAACAGGTCCAGAATCTCGGCAGTGGTCCAGTTATGACGAATCGCCAACATGGGTACTCTGAGCGGAGGGCATCCGCTATCGTCGCACATTCAGTTCGCGATCGCTAGCGGCAGTCGCCCGAAAATATCCGCCTAGGGTACCTGCAAATATCGGGTGAGCCTAGTCCAGCGAGCATAAAGTTTCGCAACCGGAAGCTGCACAACGTTGGTAGAGGCTGCTTTAAAAGGGGGATCGCGGTTAAAACCGCGACTACAAACCTCGACGGGCTGTCCTAAGGGTTGCTTTGTGTTTGTAGTAGCGACTTCAGTCGCCAAAACGGCTGGTTTCTGGACTTTTCAAACACCCCCTTAGAATAGATCAACAATGAAAGCCCTACTACAGCACTTCCATACTTGGTGAGGTACAGACAAGGGACCTAAGCCCCTTGTTCACAAAGCTTGACAGTACTTCATTAGCGAGGGAAGGGCTGTCTCGGTTAGTCTGAAACTTTAGAGACGTATAACTGATAAAGTGGGGCACTGATAATAGTAACCTTCCTAAAAAAGATATTCACAAATGCATCAATTGCACTTTTGGGGCATCTCAAAATATCCCTAGCTTCAACAGAATGTTCACTCCAGAGATAATCATCAAATGCAATTAATCCTCCTTTCCTAGCCAGTTGGAATGCGAGAACTGCATCTGAAAGAACATCAGGAGTTTGATGTGAACCGTCAATATAGATAAAATCAAAATAGCCAGACATCCCTTGTGCGATCAATTTTGATAATGCAGTAATAGATTTTTCTTTATAGCAAACCAAATTCACTGGACAAGATGAGCCTTGAATCTCGATCTCAGTATTAGCCTTGAATCGCCTTTCTACACTGGGCATGTCCGCTTCAACAATTCCCCCTCGATGATGTTCTATACCGCCTTCCCAAGTATCGATACAATAAATTTCGAGGCTATCTACCATAGATGAGAGAGTTCTAATTAAATAGCAAGTAGAGGCTCCTTCGTAAGAACCAATTTCCAGAATTCGTTTCGGTTGCAACTGTGGAAGCAACTGATCCCAATTAGATTTTGCAGAGACGAGAAACCAGTCATTAGTAAACTCTTGCTTCATTTCAAAATCACCTTCCAAAGATGCAGAGCGGGTTTCACCCAGGCCAATGATGCCATCGCAACACACCGAGATCCCGGACTGACGAATATGGGTCAGGGTTTGCAGCCGATCGGCATCGATTCAGGTTGTAATAACCTGCGCTTAGCCCATCCGAAACTGGCTAACTCCGAGGGCCTTGGCCTGCTGTGCCGCCGACAATCGCCCCAACTCCCCCCTAGGGCTGAAAACCGAGGTTTCATAGTAGCCCGACTAGGGGCAATAGGCACATAATTTTCGACACAGCCTCCCGTTTTCACCGGGAGCGGGGTGAGCCTAGTACCGCGAGCATAAAGTTTCGCAACCGGAAGCTTCACAACGTTGGTAGTAACGACCTTAGGCGTTGCGGGCTGAAGCCCGCACGACAAACTGCAAGCGTTCTACTAGTCCACATCCATTTGGGACTGGAGGTAATTGTGCAACCCCACCTTTTCAATCAGTTCTAAGTTGGTTTCCAGATAGTCAATATGCGCTTCCGTCTCATCCAGGATATGCTCCAGGATTTCACGGGACACATAATCCCGGACCGTTTCAAAATAGGCAATCCCTTCCTTCAGCGTAGCCTGGGCTGTCCGCTCCAGCTCCAGATCACAGGCCAAACATTCTGGGACCGCTTGCCCAATGCGCAATTTATGGAGATCTTGCAGATTTGGCAAACCTTCTAGGAAAAGAATCCGCTCAATGACCGAATCGGCGTGTTTCATCTCTTCGATCGATTCCTTGTATTCGTGGGAACCGAGCTTATTGAAGCCCCAATTCTTGTACATCCGAGCGTGCAGAAAATACTGGTTAACCGCTGTTAACTCGTTAGTTAGAACTTTATTGAGATGCTGGATAACCTGCGGATCACCTTTCAATGTCAATCTCCCTACAGCAGTCTGAGTTTGGTTTACAAAAGAGGCTTACAGGGACAGCTTACGGCATTCATTGATGCGGACTATCCCCCCCTTCACCAGGAACTAACCCCTGGAGGATGCCTTGGGCACACTCCGAACACCGGCCACACATACTCCCCACACCTAGCTTAGCCTGGAGATCGTCCAGGGATCGGCAACCACTGTGGATAGCTTGGCGAACTTGGGCATCGGTTACGGGGTTACAAATACAGACGTACATGGTGTGAGTACCTCTTGAGAACTATTAATACAGATTGGAGCCTGGAATCCTTAATTAATTATTAATATTGCCTTGTAAGTGCTGGCCCAGTCTAAGCGCTAGCCAGTGCTGGCCCATTGGTCACAGGAAAATCTTTAGCTACCTTAGATTAGAGCTTATTAGCATAAATTGTCAATAAGCATGAAAGATGGGGGCGATCGTTTCCCTCGGTAGCTGGGGGTCTTAGGGCTGGAGGTGGCGCGTAAACTGGCCCGGTTAGGGGTCTCGACAGCTACCGCTGCTTGTTGCGAACTGGGAAGAACGTCTGCTGGGCGCTCGTTGGCCCGATCGCGGCCTGCTTCAAGGCGATCGCAAACTGGCCTCTAGATCCTGTTGCCAGCGTGACCAGTCAGCTAGGGCCTGGGGATCGGCAGGGACGCCCCGCTGCCAGAAGAGAACCCCATCTCGCACCGCCCGGAGGCCATAGTCCTGGCCCGCCAACATCTGGGCGATCGCAGGCAGCATCGCCTGTAGCTTTTGGCGATCGTCCTTAAAGGCCACCTGATACTGCTGGAGTTGCCATAGATCCGCGATGGCGTAATCCATCAGGATCACCTCCCCCTGATCATTGCGCAGGTGTAAATCCGGGAAGCGGACAATCTCGCGGCGGCTTGATAGGTGCGGCACAATATGGGTAGTGGCAGCAACGCTGGCGGTTGGGGGAATCTCGGCCAATAGGGGACGAATGGCCTGGGCGTGTTGCCACTGGCGCACGGGTGAAATATAGACCCAGGGACTGATCGAATCAGGAATCATAAACGATAGGGCGCGGTTGGGATTGGCGGCGATCGTAAACCCCAGGGCCAGGACTAAACAGAAAGCCCAAAATTGGCGCAGGCGACGGGGAAATTTTACTGCTGGGGCCGTTGGATCACGCCGCTGCTCAGACAGCGGCAGGGGGACTAGCGGGGCAGACGACCTAGAGACTGCCGGTTGCTCCGAGGCGGCGGCGCGTTCCGGCCAAGCGGTATCGGGGGCAGCCCGCCGCGAACGCAGGGTGAAGTAATGCGCCCACCAAAGGATTGCACCATACCAGAGGCCAGGGACAACAACGATCGCATACCGGATACTGAGCGACAGGGGCGACTGGCCCCGCTGTAGGAAAATAGCCAGGAGGGGGAAGCCCGCGATGATCCAGGCAGCAGGAGCGATCGCGGGGATTAATGCCAGGGGAAGCCATTGGCCTAGGAGGTATTCCACCTTGCGGGTGAAGGGCGTCAGGATTTCGATTACCATGCGCCAAGGCCGCCGCACGATCGCCCAAATAATATCCAGGGTGGTAGCTTCAGGACCGTCAACATACTGGCCAAACCGCTCGATCATGAACCGCCGGGAAATATCATCCGAAAAGAGCGGCATGATGACATTGGTCAGGCTGACCACATAGAGGAAACTCAAGCTACACACGGCTAACCCCAGTTGGGGGTAGCGGCGGCTGAGGAGCAGGTAGGCCCCCACCCCAAACAGGGCAATCCCCGTGTCTTCGCGAACCAAGAGAGTCAGGACTGATAGCAGGCTAAACAGCCACCACCAGCGTTTTTCCAACGCCAGCAGGAGACCAAAGAGGAATAGGGGAATCTGGCAAAGGTCGTGGAAATTGGCCAGCGTTGGTCCAATCACCGCATTGGCGCAATAATAACTGGCCGCTACCCAGACCGATACATTGGGCATGAGGTAGTGGCGGGCAAGGGCATAGAGAACGAGGCCCGCACTGGTGGTCAGGGTTACCTGCAAGACCATGAGAGTCACGGGACTGGGGGCGATCGCGTACACCGGCAGCCACAGCAGTAGGGCAGGGGTAAAGTGCTGACCGAGGCGATGGTAGGCAACGCTGGGCACTTCGCCATCGTGGACCACGGGCGTTGACAGGGTGGAGGACAGGGAACTTTGGAAAAAATTACCCCGCAACCCATTCCAAAAAACCTGGTTGAAGATGCCCTGATCAAAGGAAACGTAAGAAGCCGTGAAACTGAAGTAGCGCTGCAACAACAGGAGCAGGGTTAGGCTAAAAAAGATCACCGCGATCGCCAGGATAGTTCGTACCTGGGGGGTGAGTTGGGATAAAGGTTTAGAAAATAGTGGCCACTGATTAAGCATGAAGGCTGCCCACGCACAGCGAGAGGAATAGGGAAAACCGAACCACGGAAAACCGCGATCGCCGCAGCCCAGAGGTACGGCCCGCTCTGGGGATAATGGTGACACGGCTACCCAGGATTTATGGTTTGATTGTCCCGCGTTTTCGCACAACCAGACCCCTGCTGTTTTTAAGCTGATGTACCCAACCGATGTTCCAAACGACTCGCCGCCGACTAGCGCTTTGGTATACCACGGTAACGGCTGTGTTATTGCTGCTATTTGCCAGTGGTTTCTATGGATATGTGCGGGCGACATTGGTCGAGCGGATTGATGACACGCTCAATCACGTGGTTGAGGTGGTAACGCGATCGCTGGTGATTGAGCCAGTAAATCCCCATCGGGAGGGAGGTCCCCTGCGGGTAAATGTGGAGGCCAGTTTCCGCAGCAATACGGATGCTCTAGATGATGACCATATTGATCTGGAGTGGTTTGATGCGGATGGCGTGCTTCGCTGGTCCACATTTGCCGATCCGTTAGCGATTCCGTTGCACGTGAATCGGGCGGGCGAGACGATCGCGGTACCCCGTCATCAACCGCTGGCTCCTAGCCCCCAACCGCCAGCCTTTACATTACCCCCAGCAGCCCTGACACCTACGGAACCCTTACTGCTGCGACAGGTAACAGCCCAAGTGACAGTGGGTCATACCCGGTTGGGCTATTTGCGGGTCAGCCATCCCTGGTTTGAGGTGACAAAACCCACACGGCGGCTACTGCTGGACCTGGGGCTGGGGACAGCGGCAATGGTGGGTGCGGTGGCGGCGATCGGGTGGTTGCTTTCTGGTTTGGCAATGGAGCCGATCCGGGCGTCGTACCAACGGCTGAAGCAGTTTACAGCGGATGCCTCCCACGAATTGCGTAACCCGATCGCGATGATCCAAACCAATGTCCAGGTAGCGCTAGCAGACCCGGACCCCGACCCCCAGGTGCAACTTCAACAATTCCAGGTCGTCGAGCGCCTGACCCGTCGCCTAGGGCGGCTGGTGGAGGATCTCCTATTTTTGGCCCGACAGGATAGTGGTATGGTCCAACCGCACCGGGATCGGCTTGATCTGGAGCTAGTGTTAGCGGAGGTGATTGAGGAGCAGCGGACCCTTGCGGATACCAAGTCGATCGCTTTGCACGGTGTCCCGCCCCCAACCAGCCCGAACTCCATCGGACCTACCCGCTATGCCCTGGAGGGTGATCGTGATCAGCTAGCGCGTTTATTTACCAATGTGATTGCGAACAGTATCCAATACACACTACCGGGGGGTAAGGTGACGATCACCCTGCAACCAGACACCCACCATCCCCTGGGTCGCCAGACAGAAATGGCCTTCAAGGTAACGGTTCAAGATACGGGGATTGGGATTTCGCCGGAGGCCCTCTCCCAGGTATTCGAGCGGTTTTATCGGGCTGATCCGGCCCGGAGCCATCACAATGCCGCTGGATCGGGGTTAGGGTTGGCGATCGCCCAAGCGATCGTGGCGAACCACCACGGCCAGATCCAAGTTGCAAGTGTCCCTAACCAGGGCACAACGGTGACGATTTGGTTACCCGCCCTGGGGAGCGATCGCGTGAATTAGCGTTTGGGAGAAGAGAGGGGAGAGAAGAGAGAAGAGAGAAGAGAGAAGGTGGACACTGGAAGCGCCATCAGCAGACAATTACGGCTCGATCGGTTAATTCCTTCATGGACCTATATGAGCATCTAACTACCACGATAGGTACTATATGACCACGGAGACGTCAGCAAAGGAACGTGGTAGTGGGCATCCGTATCCGCAATCCCAAAACGAATGGGAACCTGATCGAGAAAGGGGGGAGATCCCACTTGGAGGGTGGGCGATCGCTGCGCAAAATAATCCCCAACTCCAAAAATCAGTTCATAAATCCCTACCCGTAAATCCCCATCACTGAGCAAGGGCTGATCAGTGCGGCCATCGGCGTTGGTCACGCAGGTTTTGAGATGGGTACGGGTTCCCGTATCCGGCGCGATCGTCCACAATTCCAGGGTCATTTGTGCCGCTGGACGCCCATTCGCCGTATCCAAAACATGCGTCGTTAATTTACCCATCTTGAAGTTTCTGGTGACTGGTAGGCTTGGCTCATAGTTTAAGGCGGAATCGCGGCTGACGGATCGGGGGTGGCTCCCTGCCTGCGATTGGCCCCTTGCAAGTGCCCCCCTGACGCGGGGGAGATCCCGCCTATACTCACTCCCCCCGTACCGCAAATTTGAACTTATAGTTGAACGTATACAGCCCTTCCATATTTCGTGAGGTACAGACAAGGGGCTTAAGCCCCATTGTTTACAAGGCTTGACCGTACTTCATTAGGGAGGGAACGGCTGTAAACCATTCCGGGTACCGCAGAAATCCCAATCTTGGGCTGATAACCAGCGTCATCTCGTCGGTTGGGGCGGTTGAACTGCCCTCCATCCCCATCAATCGAAGTGCCCTTTTCTGGGTTTTATCGCTCGCAATTTGCCTACATCATTTTCTGTCTATTACGCAAAACCCCTATGACTGCAACCGCTACCAAAATTGACAATCCCCTGCTAATCGGGACGGGCCTGCCGCCCTTCGACCAGATCCAACCGGAACACGTTGTTCCCGCCATCACCCAAGCGCTGGCCGATGCCCACGATCGCCTCACCCATCTGGAAGAAAACTTTGTTCCCACCTGGGACGGGTTGATGGTGCCCCTGCAACGGTTGCAGGATCGACTGTCCTGGAGTTGGAATATTGTTGGGCATTTGATGTCAGTCAAAAACAGCCCGGAACTTCGGCAAGCCCACGAAACCATGCAGCCAGAGGTCATCAAATTTTGGGTACGGCTGAACCAAAGTCAGGCTCTCTATGCCGGGTATCAGCAATTGGCTGAACAGGGCGATCGTGCAGGGTCTCCGCAGGAGAATCGCCTCAATGAAACCCAACAGCGTATCCTGGACACGGCCCTCCGGGATGCAGAATTGGCCGGGGTCGGGCTAACGGGAGAAACACGGGAACGGTTCAACGCCATCCAGATGGAATTGGCCGATCTGGGGACTCGCTTCTCCAACCAGGTCCTTGATGCCACTAAAGCCTACAGCCTCACCCTCACCGATCGCGCCGAAATTGCAGGACTGCCCCCCAGTCTCCTGGCCCAGGCTGCCCAAGCTGCACGGGAGGCAGGTAACCCTGACGCCACAGCAGAGCATGGTCCCTGGCGGATCACCCTGGATATCCCCAGTTTTATGCCCTTCATGCAACACAGCCAACGGCGGGATCTGCGGGAGACTCTCTATCGGGCTATGATCACACGGGCCGCTACGGGGGAATGGGATAACCAACCCCTGATCGATCGCATCCTCAGCCTGCGCCAGGAAATGGCCGAAATCCTAGGGTTTAAGAACTACGCCGAACTCAGCCTGTCCCAGAAGATGGCCCCCAGCGTTGCCGCCGTGGACGAACTCCTTGAATCCCTGCGGCAAGCTAGTTATGATGCAGCCGTAGCCGACCTGGCGGCCCTGCGCCAATTTGCCCGTGAGCAAGGGGCACCGGAGGCGGATGATCTGCAAAACTGGGATATTAGTTTCTGGTCCGAGCGCCTGCGGGAGGCCAAGTTTGCCTTCAACAGCGAAGAACTGCGTCCCTATTTCCCCCTCAATCAAGTCCTCGAAGGTTTATTCGACCTGGCCCACCACCTGTTTGGCGTGACGATTACCGCTGCCGATGGTCAGGTCCCGGTTTGGCATCCCGATGTGCGTTACTTCCAAATTGCCGATGAAACCGGCCAGCCGATCGCCTATTTCTACCTCGATGCCTACAGCCGACCAGCGGAAAAGCAGGGGGGAGCCTGGATGGGCTATTGCCTGAACCGCAGTCGATATCTGGAAGGAGCAGAATCAAAGCTCCAGCTTCCCGTCGCCTACCTGGTGTGTAACCAAACTCCACCAGTGGACGACAAACCCAGCCTTATGACCTTCCGCGAGGTGGAAACCCTCTTCCATGAATTTGGCCACGGCCTCCAGCACATGCTAACCACGGTCGATGATACCGGGGCGGCGGGCATTCGCAATATCGAGTGGGATGCGGTCGAACTGCCCAGCCAGTTCATGGAAAACTGGTGCTACCACCGATCGACGCTCCTAAGCCTAGGCAAACATTACCGCACTGGCGAACCCCTACCAGAACACTATTATCAAAAACTCCTGGCCGCTCGCACCTTTATGAGTGGCACCGCCACCCTGCGGCAACTGCTCTACTCCTGGGTGGATCTGGAACTTCACGCTCGTTACCAACCCGGCGGTTCAGAAACCCCCCATCAGGTGCGCGATCGCATTGCCCAACGCACGGCAGTCCTACCGCCCCTCCCCGAAGATCGCTTCCTCTGTAGCTTTGGCCATATCTTCGCTGGAGGGTATGCTGCCGGTTATTACAGCTACAAGTGGGCAGAGGTCCTCAGTGCTGATGCCTTTGCCGCCTTTGAGGAAGCGGGTCTGGAGGACGCACAGGCGATCGCCCAGGTAGGTCGTCGATTCCGGGATACCGTCCTCGCCCTAGGAGGCAGCAAACCGCCAATGGAAGTATTCCAAGCCTTCCGGGGGCGGGAACCGGATACCACAGCTCTCTTGCGCCATAGTGGTTTGCTAGCGGCTGCTTAGGTTATCGAGCCGTCTTGGCTGGGGTTAGGGAGTATCTGGCCCGATCGCCCCAGCCTTTGGCTTACGTGTTGTCAGGGCAAGTCGATGGCTGGGGGTTTAGCTTCCCGTGAGGCTGGCCATGACCTCCGCAACTGGTTGCAGGCGATCGGCCCGCCCAATATTTGCCCCGGAGAACACCAACCCCTGTTCCAGATTGCCCTGGGCTGCATTCGCAAGGGCTTGGGCAATGCAATAGGTCCGCTTCGTATCTCGACAGAGGCAGGTGGTGAGACAATTAGCGACGCAGGGTTGAACAAGATCGGGATCAGCCGCGATCGCCTGTTCTGCGAAGGCATTCCGCAACGCCCGCCCTGGTTTCCCCACCGGACTGGGAACCAGCACCACATCTTCCGGCTTGGCCTTCAGGTGGAATTCCTTATAGCGGGGGTGGGCATCACATTCTTCCGTGGTGATAAAGCGACTGCCCACCTGGACCCCCTGGGCACCCAAGGCCAGTAGGCGATCGACATCGGCCCGATCCCACACTCCGCCCGTCGCGATCAAGGGGATATCGGCCTTCAGTTCCTGGTGAATATAGTCGCGGATCAGGGGCAGGATCACCTCAATCCGATTATGGTCCGTGGGCATCCCGCAGGTCGTGCCAATATGGCCGCCCACCGCCTGGGAGTTTTCCACAATCAGGGCATCCGGTAACCGTTGATAGCGCTCCTGCCAAGTGCGGCAAATCTCCCGGACGGCTTCCAGACCGCAGACCATCGGCACCAGGGCCACCTGGGGATAGTCGGCCAACCGTTCCGGTAAATCCAGCGGCGCACCGGCCCCCGTCATGATCAAATCCGCGCCGTGGGCAGCGGCAGTTTGCACCAGGCTAGCGTAGTCACGGGTGGCCACCAAGACGTTCACACCGATCAAACCGTGGGGGCTGAGCGATCGCGCCCGTTGCAGTTCATCAATCAAAGCCAACCGATTGGCCACCGGGAACGGTTTGCGCTGCCCTGGATGATTGAAATAGGGGGACATCAATCCCAACCCCAGCGAGGAAATCACCCCGATACCGCCCGCGTTTGCCACTGCCGCCGCCAGTCCCGCACCGGATACCCGCACGGCCATTGCCCCCTGCACGATCGGCACCTGTGCCAGATGCTTGCCAATGCGCAGGGGCTTGAGGGAAGGAAGAGAGTCAACCACGCCTAAACCATCCAAAATTTCTTAATAACTACAAAGTAATGGAAATAAGCATAGCAAGCGCGGGGGGCGATCGCGGTGTTAAGAGTTTTGAACATCCGACAAGACCACGGACAGAGTTAAGCATTAAGCAGCGATCGGGCATGGCTAACCCTAAAATGCAGATCAATGCGTTTTCAGTCCCCATGCAAGGTTTTCCGGAACACCGCCTCATCCTCGTTGTCGAAAACAATCCCGAACACATCGACACCATTCGTCGTGCGTTTGACTTAGGAGCAACCCCCTACCAGCTAGAGATCCTGGCTGACGGCCAACAGGCCCTCGCGTTTTTGCAGCAGCAGGGGGATTACGCCAACGCCCGCCGTCCGGATTTAATCTTGCTGGCCCTCAACCTACCAGGGAAAGACGGCCATCAGGTATTGGCTGAGATTAAGGCCAACCCCGATTTGCGGCGGATTCCGATCGTCGTCCTCACCGTTTCCGATCGCGATGAGGACATCCTGACCAGCTATGCCCTCCAGGGGAACTGCTATGTGATCAAGCCAGCGGCGGGCGATCGCCTGTTTCAAATTGTGAAGCGAATTGAGGAGTTTTGGTTAGGAATTGTGACCTTACCTCTAGAGTAAAGGCTATTGGATGTTAGACTTTTGATTAACTAAGTTTAATTTTTTTAAGAATAACCATAAGGTTTAATCAGAATTTAAGTTATCGGCAAGGATTTTCCGGGAAAGTTTCTGGTTTATTTAATAATTTTCCGGGAAAGTCACTGGGTTTTCTCGATATCCTGCTGAATAGAAGTTGCGATTGGGATGACATTCAGACCGCGTCTTCCCCTGGAATATCTTCAGGCTCAGATAAGAAATTTACTTGATTGATATTAAGTTTTACTTGATAGATGTTAAGTCTTGTATGACGATTCGGTATTCCGGTATTTATTTAAGCTATTTCGCTAGAAATGGGGTAGCCATCCTGGCGCGATCGCGGTGCGTGACGCAGCAAAGCATGTGGGGTGTGATTTAACTTCATTTTTATCGTGGAGGGCCTTATGGTCGAAACAGTTCAGTTAGAGGCGGGGCAAACGTTTAATCTGACCCAGCTTAAGCAGCCGGAGATTCATACCCTGACCCAAATTCAGCCACATGGGGTCCTCCTCGTGTTGCAGGAGCCAGATTTTACCGTTCTCCAGGTGAGTCGTAACAGCAGTGCCGCGCTGGGTTTAGCGCCCGATACCGTTTTGGGCAAGCCCCTGGATGAAATTCTTGATCCGTTCCAGGTCGATCGCTTCAAAGCGGGTCTCGCCAATGGCAATTTGGATCTGATCAACCCCAGCAAGGTTTGGGTCCGTCGCGACGGGGATGATTACCGCGTCTTTGATGCCGTCTTCCACCGCAGTGGCGATGGTTTTTTAGTCCTAGAACTGGAGCCAGCCCTGACACAGGACACCATTCCCTTTTTAAGTTTTTATCACCTGGCCAAGGCATCGATTAACCAGCTCAAAACCACTTCCCGGTTAGAAGCGTTCTATCAGGTCATTGTCCAGGAGGTGCGCAGTGTGACGGGGTTCGATCGCGTCATGCTCTACAAATTCGACACCGATGGGCATGGCGAAGTCATTGCCGAGGACAAACTTGATGACATGGAGCCGTACTTGGGGTTGCACTATCCCGAATCGGATATTCCCCAACCGGCCCGCAAATTATTCCTCTCTAACTGGATTCGCGTTATTCCCGATGCTCATGCCGAACCCGTGGCGTTGTATCCTGCCCAGAACCCGATTACCGGGCAAGCGATCGACCTGACCCTCTCGATCCTGCGCAGTCCCTACCCGTGCCACCTGGAGTATCTGCACAACATGGGCGTGGGAGCCTCGCTGACGATTTCCCTGATGAAGGATCAGAAGCTCTGGGGCCTAATCGCCTGCCACCACCGCACCCCGAAATTGGTGCCCTACGAACTGCGCAAAGCCTGCGAATTCCTAGGCCGAGTCATTTTTGGCGAAATCTCTACGCGGGAAGAAGCCGCCGACTACGGTTACCGGATGAAACTGGCCCAAGTGCAGGTGGAACTGATGGAGTCCATGTCCCAGGCGGAGGATTTCATTGATGGCCTGGTGCAGCATGAACCTAACCTGCTGGATGTGGTCGATGCCAGTGGTGCCGCCGTGTATTTCCGGGGCCGCTGGACGACCCTAGGCCGGACACCGCCAGAGGAAGAATTGAATTATCTGGTGCAATGGCTGGCGAAATCCGTGGATGAGGAAGTGTTCTACACGAATTCCCTACCTCTGGTCTATTCCGACGCCGAACGGTTCAAGGACGTGGCCAGTGGTCTGTTGGCGATTCCCATCTCCCGGCGCAGTTATGTGCTGTGGTTCCGTCCGGAGGTGATCCAAACCGTGAACTGGGGCGGTGATCCCAACCAGGCGTATGAACTAAAGGAACGGGGCGGCGAAGCACGGCTATGTCCGCGTCAGTCCTTTGCCCTGTGGAAGGAAACGGTCCGGTTGAAGTCCCTACCGTGGCAGGTGGTCGAAGTCAAGGCGGCGTTGGAATTGCGTAAGGCGATCGTCAACATTGTCCTGCGGCAGGCGGAAGAACTGGCCCTGCTGGCGGAAGATTTGGAGCGCTCCAATGCTGAGTTGAAGAAGTTCGCCTATGTGGCCTCCCACGACTTGCAGGAACCCCTGAACCAGGTCGCCAACTTTGTGCAACTGCTGGAAATGCGCTATGACGAAGCCCTGGATGACGATGCCAAGGAGTTCATCGGCTTTGCTGTCGATGGGGTGAGCCTGATGCAAACCCTGATCGATGATGTGCTGGCCTACTCCAAGGTGGATCTCAAGGGGATTGAGTGGGAACTGACCCCCGTGGAGACGGCCCTTAACCAAGCGCTGGGTAACCTGCGCCGCCGCATCACCGAAACCGAAGCGGTGATCACCCATGATCCGCTACCCACGATCGTCGCCGATGGCACGCAACTGATGCAGTTGTTCCAAAACCTGGTGGGCAATGCGATCAAGTTCAAGCAACCCGATGTCGCGCCCCGCATTCACATTGGTGTACAGCGGCAGGAGGATGCTTGGCTCTTCTCGGTTAAAGATAACGGCATTGGGATCGATCCCCAGTTTGCCGATCGCATTTTCGTGATCTTCCAGCGGTTGCATACCCGTGATGAATATCCCGGATCGGGGATGGGGCTAGCGATTTGTAAGAAGATTGTGGAATGTCACCGGGGTCGGATTTGGGTCGATTCCCAGCTCGGTCAGGGAGCCACCTTCTATTTCACGATTCCGGTCGGAGGCCGGGATTCCCGCCGCGTTCGCGCAGCGTCTCCCCAAGAGAATCGCTACGTCAATCACCACCATGCCAGCGGAAACCAGAAATAAAATTATCTTCCTGATTGAAGACAATCGGGGGGATATTCGTCTGATTCAAGAGGCGCTGAAAAGCACCCATGTCCCGTGTGACATTGTGATTGCACGGGACGGCATGGAGGCGATGGCCTATCTCCGTCAGGATGGGGAGTTTGCCCAGGCTCCCTATCCCGATCTGATTCTGTTAGACTTGAACCTTCCCAAAAAAGATGGTCGCGAGGTCTTAGCTGAGATCAAGGCCGATCCGGTTCTCAAGCATATTCCCATTATTGTGCTGACCACCTCCCGCAATGAGGAGGATATTTTTAAGAGTTATGATTTACACGTGAATTGCTATATTTCTAAATCACGCAATCTCAGTCAATTATTCAAAATTGTGCGGGGGATTGAAGAATTTTGGTTAGAGACAGCAACATTACCCCCCCAGGGCCAAGATCCCAGTCCTTAAGCAACCAGCCCTTAAGCCATCAGCCCTTAAGTGCCCGGGCCGTCATTAATGTGCTGTTGGTGGAGGATAACCTGGTGGAGGCGCGGTTGCTGCGCGAAGTCCTTAAGGGGATGGCCCTGCATCATTTCCAACTGGTCCATGTGCAGCGCTTAAAGGATGCCTTTCAGCAATTACAGGAACAGTCCTTTGCCGTAGCGCTCCTGGATTTGACCCTACCGGATAGCACGGGTCTCGATTCGCTAGATGCCCTGATTGCCCAGATGCCCAGTTTACCGATCGTGGTACTCACGAATACCAATGATGAGGATCTGGCGATTGAGGCGGTCCGGCACGGGGCACAGGACTATATTGTTAAGCGCCATATTAATCAAGAATTATTAGTCCGATCGCTGCGATATGCGATCGAACGCAAGCAAAATGCCGAAGCCCTACGGGAAACCAACGAAATTCTGGAGCAACGGGTCCAGGAACGCACCGCTGAATTAAAGGCGGCAAATGAACTCCTGCGCCAGGAAATCGAAGCCCGACAGCGGGTGCAGCGACGGTTAGAACTGGCCCAAAAAGCGGGTAAAATCGGCACTTTTGAGTGGAATATTCGCTCGAATCAGGTGACCTGGAGTCCAGAGGTGGAAGCCCTATACGGATTGGCGGCGGGGAGTTTTGGCGATGGTTACGAGCTTTGGTTACAGGCCCTCCATCCCGACGATCGCGATCGCACCGAGCAGGAACTATGGCAGGCGATCGCGAATAACCAGGGCTTAAATACGGAATTTCGCATCCGCTGGTCGGCGACGGAAACTCGCTGGCTGGCTGTGAAAAGTAGCCTGTTCCAAGACGATCGAGGACGGCCCCTGCGCATGATCGGGATTCACATGGATATCACCGAGAAAAAGCAGTTGGAAGCCCAATTTTTGCGGGCGCAACGGCTGGAAAGCCTGGGGACATTGGCTAGCGGCATTGCCCACGACCTCAACAATATCCTGACCCCGATTTTGGCCGTGGTGCAGCTATTGCCCATGAAAGTGCCCGACTTAAACGAGCAAACCCAACATTTACTGCAAACCTTAGAAACCAGTGCCCAGCGGGGAGCCGATTTAGTTAAACAGATTCTCTCCTTTGCGCGTGGGGTTGAGGGAAAACGCGTCTCGTTGCAAATTGAGCATCTACTGGCCGAAGTGCGACGGATGATTCAGCAAACCTTACCCAAGTCGATCGAGATTCAACTAGATATTGCCCCCCAGCTTTGGCCCGTCTTCGCTGATGCCACCCAGTTACACCAGGTCTTGATGAACCTTTGCGTGAATGCCCGGGATGCCATGCCCGATGGGGGCACTTTACAGATAGCGGCTGCCAACTGTGAGGTGGATGAGGCAATGGCTCGCCGTTATTTGGATGCCCAGGTGGGTCCCTATGTGGTTGTTTCCGTCACGGATACGGGGATGGGGATGCCCGCGTCGGTTCTGAACCGGGTGTTTGATCCCTTTTTTACGACGAAACCCCTAGGCAAGGGTACGGGGCTGGGCCTATCGGCGGTGATGGGTATTGTCAAAAGCCACGGGGGCTTTATTGATGTCGTGAGCGAGGTCCACAAGGGCAGTGAGTTTCGTATTTTTCTCCCTGCCTGCCAGCCCAGTTCCCCGCCCGCACAGGATGGTTTAGCCCTATTACTGGGCCACCAGGAATTAATTCTGGTGGTCGATGATGAAACGGCGATTTGTGAGATTACGAAGGCTACCTTGGAAACCTATAACTATCGTGTTCTCACGGCCAATGATGCCCTGTCGGCGATCGCCCTCGTGGCGGAATATCAGGATCAGTTACAAGGCGTTTTAATTGATTTGATGATGCCCGTCATGGATGGACTTTCCACAATCCCCCTGATTCGTCACCTGCGGCCTGATCTGGCGATCGTGGCCATGAGCGGTTTGGGGGCATCGGAACCCACCCTGCAAGCGGAGCAACTGGGGGTACAGTATTTCTTACCGAAGCCGTTTACCACGAAGGAATTATTGGAAGTTCTCTACCAGGTCCAAAGCAGTGCCAAGGGGTTGCCGGGAAGGGAAGGCTAAACAACCCGCAGCCGACCTTGTTGCAAGCTTTGAAAGACTCGATTGACCAGATCATGCTCCTGTGGTTCAATCACTGGCTTGTTCAGCAGGCTCATCAACCATTCTTGGTCCATGCGGGTAATGCGGCGGGTCGTCAAAATTTTGGTCACAACTTGTTCTAGGTTGTTTTCCAGGTTGGGGAGGGTAAAGGAGGAAGATGGCATGGCGAACACCTCAGCGGTCAGTTGGTTCTCTCGATATCTTTAGTATCGGCTGGATTTCCCGCTGCTTCAGTGATGGGCCATGCCTCCCGTCGTGATAGTCCAGAGGCTGAGGGGTGATGTGTTTCGACCGCAGGTGTGAGTGAAATCACGGTGAGTGCAATTACAGTGAGTGCAATTACGGCGAGTGCAATTACGGTGTGTCCCCCCCCTCGATCTGGACTTGGGTACCCTGGGCAGCGATCGCGGGTCCTCCTGTAGATGAAAAAATGATTTCATCCTTCAAACAATCTGGACTTGGGTACCCTGGGCGGCGATCGCGAGGGGCAGGGCCGTCGCCTGAATCCCCACCCCTTGCCATGCGGCAACCATTGCAGCAGCGACAGCGGCAGCTTGGGTGGGTGACGTTAAGGCCAGTAATGTGGGGCCTGCGCCACTAATCACTAGGCCATCGGCTCCCGCTGCCAGCGCCGCAGCTTGCACGGCTTCATAGCCTGGGATGAGGGATTGACGGTAGGGCTGGTGAATGCGATCGGCGAGGGCTGTCTGCAACCAGGTGCGTTCGCCAGTGGCGAGGGCTTGCACCAGTAGACCCACATGGGCGGCGTTGAAAATCGCATCGGCACGGCTGTACTGGGTGGGTAGGACCTGGCGGGCTGCCTGGGTTGAAAGTTCAAAGTCGGGGATGGCTAAGACTGGGGCGATCGTTTCGTGCCAGAGAAGTTCACAAATCACCCACGCGTTAGCCGTTTCTGCCTGTACCGCTAAGCGACAGCCCCCCAGCAGCGCCGGGACCACGTTATCCGGATGGCCCTCGATCGCGATCGCCAGGTCCCGAACCGCAGTTGTAGACAGGGGTTCCCCCGCAAGCACATTGGCCGCCACCAACCCGCCAACGATCGCTGTCGCTGAACTCCCCAATCCCCGTGCTAACGGGACCGCCATTTCCACCTCAATCCGCACAGGGGGAGGCGATTGCCCCATCTCCTGGTACAGCCGCAGGAAGGATTGGTAGAGCAGATTGTCTGGCCCGGTACTGACGCGATCGGCCTCGGCCCCCGTCATGCGAATCTCCACAGGGGGGGCCGCTGTTGGGAGAGGAGTAAACGTAAAGCGGTTATAGAGGGTTAGGGCCGCCCCCAGACAATCAAATCCAGGTCCCAAATTCGCCGTCGTTGCTGGCACCGTTACACAAACCGTCGCTGGGGTCACCATCCTGATCGCCGCCTCCCAATTCCGAATCACAACCTTCCCCACTGCGGGGGCAGGCCCTATCCTACCGCCTATCCCATACCCAGCATACGGACGTAGGGGGCAATTTTGTGCCCATTTTTTGTGTCCATTTTTTGCAGTTATCGAAGGGGGGGCTATACTGTGGCTCGATTTCTATATTGCTCAAGGATGTGGTTATGAAAATGACTAAAACGACGGTGGGTCAGGTGGTGGGCCTGATGGGGGGGCTAGGGGTGTGTTTCTCGCTGAGCGGCCTCCCCCCGGCGATCGCCCAAACGCAAGCCGCGAGTACTGATCCAAACTCTAGCTGTCAATATTTGCGGGAGATTAGCACGGGGCAAACCCATATCCGCAAGCGGATTAATACCCCCACGGTAGGAATTGTACGATCGAACAATTGGAACACGGATTTTGCGGTGCCAGCCGGTACGCCTTTTTCCTTTTATGTGGCCGTGATGACACCGGAAAACAACGCTCAGTACGATGCCACGATTAACATGATTTACCCCGATCGTTCTTCCTCGACGGCTTTTGAACGCCGTGTTCCTCTGGAGCGAGGCCGTACCTACAGTCTGCCGTTCCAATCGCCAACAGGCCGTCAGCCGCATCAAATTAACTTCCGCATTGGGGGAGCGAATAATAACGCCTATACCATTTCGGCTCTAGCTTGTCAGTAAGGGTATATTTTAAGAGGGAGATCGCGGTTAAAACCGCGACTACAAACCTTAATACTTAGCCCTCCCAGTCATTTTCCCACATTCGCATCCCACGTTTGTATCCCACGTTCGTAGTGGCGACTTCAGTCGCAAAAGCGATCGCGCTAGGAAAAACTGGAAGTACCGCGGCTCACAATGCTTCAATAGGAAAGGCGAATCGGAGCAGGCGATGACGGATGAAGACCTGGATCACAAAATCCTGGATTAAACGACTACAAACACGCCATACCCTATTAATTGCGATTCTGATTGTAAGTTTATGCCTCTATCTGGATGGTATCAGTTGGGGATTGCCTAGTTTCAGTGGCTGGGCCGTGGATGAAGTGTTGCCCGCCCAGGTATTACGGGGGATGCAGGCCGGATTTACCAATGGTTGGTCCGAAAAGTATCCCCCCTTTCACTTCTATCTATTAGCCATTCTCTATACCCCTGTTTACTGGTTACACCATCGAGAATTTAATCAGCTTTTGGAAGACCTACCAACCTATACCCTTTTGTTTTATCTGGGGCGTTTACTCAGTGTCGTGATGGGGGTAGGCATCGTTTTTTGTCTCTATCGGTTAGCGCGGGAGGTTGCCTCGCGATCGGCGGCATTATGGGCAACACTGATGACCGCTATCCTGTTACCAATGGTTTACTATGCCAAGGTTGTTAATCTGGATGTTCCCTACTTATTTTGGGTGATGGTCTCGTTTATTTTCTATGTGCGAATTCTTAAATATCACTGCTTAAAAGACTATATTCTATTTGCCATCATGGCTGCGATCGCGGTTTCGACCAAAGATCAAGCCTACGGATTTTACATCCTGACTCCCTTTTTCATTCTCTGGCAATACTCCCGACTGCTGCAAGCCCAGACAGGTCAGACATCGCGATCGCGGGTTTGGCTTCAGGTACTACGCGATCCGCGTCTTGTGTATACAATCATGGCCGGAGCCTTTACCTTTATCGTTCTGAATAATCTGATTTTTAATTGGCAGGGTTTTGTTCAACACGTGGATTTGATTACCGCCGGGTCAGCAAGTGTTATTCCTCGTTACCCGCAAAATCTGTGGGGACACCTGCAAATGTTTAGCCAGAGTTGGCGACATATTCGCTTTGCCTTTGGTTGGCCCCTGTATCTTATCTGCCTAGTGGGTCTGATCAACGCCCTGCGGAAACCGCGACAAAATGCCCTTGCCCTGATGCTTTGGGTTCCGCTTATTTCCTATTATTTAACCTATATTACCGTGATTGTCTTTAATGACGTGCGTTATCTTCTGCCTTTTAATCTTATCCTGACAATTTTTGGTGGGCAGTGGTTGGCACAACAGTTTTCCCGGCAAGACCAAGCAACCAAACAGAGGGAAAATCAGACACTAGGCCAAATGCAAAATCATTGGCGATCTTGGCGATCTTGGCGATCTTGGCGATCGCTAGCCATTATCCTGATCTTTATCTACAGTTTTTTCTATGCCTATTCGATCAATGTCTTGATGAAGCACGATTCTCGGTATACGGTCGAGTCTTGGATGGCGGCTAATATGGATCGGGAAGCCATCATTTTGGCCACAGGTGCAAAACGCTATTTACCCCGATTGGAAGCACAATACGCCCATGTAGATATTGAAATGGAACCCACGATCGCGCATCTACACTCGCAGGACTTTGAGTATGTCATTACAACCAGTGGCTACGATATTCGCCGGTTTGCGATCGGCTCCCCCCAATATGAATTCTTTACCCAGCTTGCGGGGGGAACACTAGGCTATGAAAACGTTTTTGCTTATCAATCTCAACCGTGGCCTGATCTACTTAACCATGCAGAATTGGGCGAACGGTACCTGGAAACACGCGCGATTCACTCTAACTTCGACAAGATCAACCCAGAGATTCGGATTTATCACCAGCGATCGTGAAGCTTTTGGGGATGCATTCTGGCCCATCCTGAGCCGTTGACCGTTGACGATCCCACAGACGTATGGGTGTCGGCAAGGTTTAATGCCCCAAGGGATCACCTTTAAAGATAGCCTCAATCACGTCCCACTCTCCGGCTTCCGGCTCGGGGGGGGGGATATAAATCTGCTTGCCGAGTTGTAACGCGGCCTGGGCCGTGGGGCCATTAACGATCGTGCCAAAATGAATTAACCGCTGGGCTAATTCCTGGTGCTGCTCAGGATTATCCCGTAGGCGATCGCCAAAATGGTGTAACCAGACCGTCAATTCGGTTTCCGTGAGGTTCTTACTGATTAGCCAGCCCTTAAACCGACCGGAAGTGAGTTCAGGATTATCCAGCAGGGCTAAAAACAAGGCCTCGTACTCAGCTTCCGATCGCGCTGGGGCGGCATTCCCTATCGGGGCGGGTGGTGCCACCGCAGCAGCGGGGTGACGGCCAAACCACCGCTGCCATAGCTGCTGAAGCCAGTGCCAAAGCTTCTGAAACATTCGTCGTGCCCTACTTCTTATGACCCACTCAGCCGCAGGCGATCGCTAGGCGCTTCGTTATTGGGCAACCAGATTAGGGAGTTATTGGGCTGACTCGGAACGACTATCAGCGGCTCAGCTTGGTCTGGCAGGATGGAAGCATTCGGCGGTCGGGAAACTTCTAGCTCGATCGTCGATAGATCGGCATCGTACACCAGTAAATCAGCCGCCGACCCCATTGGTTCCTCCGGCTCGGCGGGCGGTTGCGCGGGCGGGTTTGGGCGTGGGGTGCCCACTTGGGCCAGTGCCGGATGACCGAGGCCCAGGAGGCCGATCGCGATGGGTAAAATCCAGAACAGTGCCTTCATTTTCTGTATCCTCCAGGGGAAGCTACACACTGCTAGCCTACAGGCAGATTGCACAAATGCCTATGAATCCCCGAAAATCTTTATTGCAGCCTTTCAGCCCATGTCCAACTAACCCGACCCTTATCCCGATCGTGGCCCCTGGCGCTCGGCAGCCTGCTCAGCCTATGCTTTATCGCCCTCTTGGGTATCATTTTGGCCTTGGCCTACCACGGCAACCTCCCCAGCAGCATCCAGGTAGTTCCGTTCTACGACAAGGTTGGCCATGTTGGGCTGTACGGCATCGGTGCTTATCTGGGCCACCATCTACTGCGGCGATTTCACCGCGCTGGCCGACCCTAGTTACCCCTTTGGCCCACCCTCTTTACTAGCTTAACGATTATCGAAGAAGGGCTGCAACAGCTTTCCCGTAACCGCACCTTTAGCCTTTGGGATTTGGGCACGAGTCTTCTGGGCATTGCGATCGGCTATGGGTTGGTGGAGATCCAATCCCATCCGCATTGACCGAGCCGCTTCCATTCCGAAGCAAGCGATCGCAAACCCACGTGGGGTAGGCATCTTGCCTGCCCCTAGACATCTTGCCTGCCCCCTTGAACAACCGACAGATCAAACATTAAAAATTAAAAATCACGAAAAAACGCCTGGACCTTTTTGTGCAACCGATCCAGGCGTTGAACTAATAGGGTTTGCTGTCGAGCTGGCTTAGCTCAGCAGAGCCTTGGCCTTAGCGATGACGTTATCCACCGTGAAGCCAAACTTCTCCATACAGACATTGCCGGGGGCCGATGCGCCAAAGCGATCGATCCCAATCACCGCACCGGCATCCCCCACATAACGACACCAACCAAAGGTCGATCCCGCTTCCACGGCTAACCGCTTGGTCACGGCCTTGGGCAGTACTGACTCCTTGTAGTTGGCATCCTGCTCGTCAAACAGTTCCCAGCAGGGCATGGATACCACACGCACCTTGGTTCCCGCCGCCCGGAGTTGTTCAGCAGCTTGCACACAGAGGTGCAGTTCACTCCCCGTGCCGATCAAGATCAGGTCAGGGGTGCCCTCACTGTCGGAAATAATGTATGCGCCCCGGCTCACTCCGTCGATCGTGGTTTCGTCATAGTTAGGCAGGTTTTGCCGTGAGAGGGCAATCACCGTAGGCCGCTGTCGGTTAGCAATAGCAACCTTATAGGCACCAGAGGTTTCATTCCCATCAGCCGGGCGTATGACCAGCATATTGGGGATGACCCGCAGGGAGGCGATCGTTTCCACGGGTTGGTGGGTGGGACCGTCTTCCCCTAGCCCGATCGAGTCGTGGGTCATCACATAAATGACCCCAATTTGCGAAAGGGCGGCTAGGCGCATGGCGGCCCGCATGTAGTCCGCAAAGACCAGGAACGTGGCACAGTAGGGAATCAGACCAGAGTTGTGCAGGGCAATGCCATTGCAAATCGCCCCCATACCATGTTCACGCACGCCAAAGCGCAGATTGCGGTTGCCATACTGCCCCTTCTGGAAGTCGCCGGAGATCTTCAACTCCGTCAGGTTGGAGTGGGTCAAGTCCGCTGAACCCCCGATCAGTTCCGGAAGGGCCGGGGCTAGGGCATTCAGGGTAATTTCCGAGTGTTTGCGGGTGGCGATCGCCTTATCAGCACTGGTGTACTTGGGTAGGGATTGCTCCCAACCATCGGGCAGGGTACCCGCCAACATCCGTTCAAATTCCTTCGCCGCATCGGGGTACTGGGTACGGTAGGTAGCCAGGGTTTCCTGCCATTCGGCTTCGAGGCTAGCGCCGCGATCGACTGCCTTGCGCATGTGATTCAACACATCGGCGGGCACCTCAAAGGGGCCATACTGCCAACCTAAGTTCTCGCGAGTGGCCTTGACTTCATCACCACCCAGGGGGGCACCGTGGACTCCTGCCGTGTTGGCCTTTTGGGGGGAGCCGTAGCCGATCGTCGTGGTGACCTTAATCAGCGAGGGTTTATCGGTGACTGCTTTAGCCGCCGCGATCGCATCCGCAATGGCCTTCAGATCCGTGTTCCCGTTAGGGACGTGCTGGACGTGCCAGCCATAGGCTTCAAAGCGCTTGCCCACATCTTCCGTGAAGGCAATATCGGTGGAACCATCGATCGAAATATGGTTGTCGTCGTAGAGGGCGATTAGCTTACCAAGACCCAGGTGACCGGCCAGGGAACAGGCTTCGCCGGAAACCCCTTCCATGTTGCAGCCATCCCCTAGGATGACGTAGGTATAGTGATCCACCAGGGTGCAGTCAGGTTGATTGAAGCGAGCGGCCAAGTGGGCTTCCGCCATTGCCAGACCGACCGCATTGGCAATCCCTTGGCCCAAGGGGCCGGTGGTGACTTCCACACCGGGGGTTTCAAAGTTTTCTGGGTGGCCAGGGGTAACCGACCCCCACTGGCGGAATTGCTTGATGTCGTCCAGGCTAACACTGTCGTAACCCGTCAGGTGGAGCAGGGCATACTGCAACATACAGCCGTGGCCCGCCGAGAGGACAAAGCGATCGCGGTTAAACCACTTGGGATTTTTGGGGTTAAACCGCAGGAACTGGTCCCACAGGACAAACGCCATTGGGGCCGCGCCCATCGGTAGGCCGGGGTGACCCGATTTGGCTTTTTCAACCGCATCGATCGCCAGAAAGCGAATCGCATTAATACAAAGTTCTTCCAAAGATTGGGAGGCAACAACCATAATGATCTACTGTGCGAGGGTTAAGGACAGCACCAACGTGCATCGAGCAGAAAGCATCGGGCAGGCGGCAATGGGGCACGACCCCGGCATCACGACTAGCTATTCAAGGCTTCGCAACGCCAGCGATCGGTTCTTTTCACCATTACCATTGACGGGGACCCGCAAGCAAGCCTAGACCTCGGAGGTTTTGAAAACCTCCGAGGTCTGGTTTAGTCGGCATATTTCCGGAAGGCCAGGGTGACGTTGTGACCGCCAAAGCCAAAGGAATTGGACAGGGCAACATTCACCGTTTGGGCACGGGCTTGACCCGCCACATAGTCGAGGTCACAGGCAGGGTCTGGGTTTTCGAGGTTGATCGTGGGGGGAACGATGTCGTTAGCGATCGCCATCACCGTCGCAACGGCTTCAATCCCGCCCGATCCGCCCAGCAGGTGCCCAGTCATGGATTTCGTGGAACTGACAGCGATCTGATAGGCATGGTCCCCCAATGCCCGTTTAATCGCTGCCGTTTCCGTGGAATCATTGGCAGGGGTACTGGTACCGTGGGCGTTCACGTAATCCACATCGGTGGCCGCTAACCCCGCATCCTTGAGGGCCAATTGCATTGCCCGCGTCGCCCCTTCACCCGTAGGCGAGGGAGCCGTCATATGGTAGGCATCACAGGTCATGCCATAGCCCACGATCTCAGCATAGATTCGGGCACCCCGCGCCCGTGCGTGTTCCAGTTCTTCCAACAACAACACCCCCGCCCCTTCACCCATGACAAAACCATCGCGATCGCGATCGAAGGGCCGACAGGCATGGGCCGGGTCATCATTACGGGTCGAAAGGGCACGGGCTGAAGCAAACCCCGCCACCGACAGCGGCGTAATCGCGGCTTCGGCACCGCCCCCCAGCATCGCTTGGGCGTAGCCGTGCTGCACCAGCCGAAAGGCATCCCCAATGGAATTTGACCCCGCTGCGCAGGCCGTCACCGCACAGGAATTGGGTCCCTTAGCCCCGACATGGATGGCCGTCAACCCGGCGGCCATATTGCCAATCATCATCGGCACCATGAACGGGCTACAGCGGCTAGGTCCCTTAGTGAGGTTAATTTCCTGCTGGTCCTCCATGACCTTGATGCCCCCCACCCCCGTCCCAATCACCACGCCGACCTGCTCGGCATTGAGATCATTAATGACGAATTGGGCATCGGCCAAGGCTTGCTGACTCGCCGCCACGGCAAACTGGGCAAAGCGATCCATGCGTTTGGCATCTTTGGGGTCCATGAAATCATGGGGGTCAAAGCCTTTGACCTCGCCCGCAATGCGACAGGCATGACGCGCCGGATCGAACCGTGTGATCGGACCAATGCCGTTACGCCCCGTGCGTAACCCCTCCCAGTAGTCGGCGAGGGTATTGCCGAGGGGAGTGATTGCGCCCAGACCAGTGATAACAACGCGCTTTAGCTCCGAACTTGCCATGAATACACAAAAAGGTAGAGAACAGGAAGGGTGGCTAACGGCCTGCCCCAATAGGGTGGCCTCAATGCCTGCGCCTGAAACCAAGCTTGTTTAGGCAGCGACCTTGTTGCGGATGTAGTCTACCGCCGCTTGCACGGTGGCGATATTTTCCGCATCTTCATCCGGGATTTCGACTTCAAACTCTTCTTCCAGCGCCATCACTAATTCCACCGTATCCAGGGAATCCGCACCCAAATCATTGGCAAAACTGGCTTCAGGCGTCACTTCCGCCGCGTCCTTACTCAATTGTTCTGCAACAATTTTTTGGACTTTGGCAAAAATCTCATCTTCACTCATGACAATTCCTCAACCCAAGTACAGAAATTCTTCCAAAAGGATGTATTGACAAGCACCCTTCATCTTAGCGGAAAGTGTACCGCTACAAATGCCGAGACTAGAAAGACCTCGGAGGTTTTGCAAACCTCCGAGGTCTGGTCTCGACTGCTAGCGGGCTAGGGCCGTCAGGGGGTGTAGATGGGGACTGCTGCGATCGCGGTAGTGGGGATTGAGCCAGCATTCGGGCAAGCTTTCGTCCGATGGGAAGACAAGCTCGTTTTTTGCAAAGGTTTCCGCTTCTTGCAGTTCTTCCCCCGCATGGAAACGCCCCATGATTTGCGTCAAGCAAGGGTCCCACAGATCTGGCAGCGTGAGAACTTCGACGAGTTGTTGACTGGGCTTATGCTTGAGAAACATGATCCTTCTCCCTGACAATCGCACGACGACGGCTTGGCACTGAAGGGGTGAAGAGCGGAAATGGTCGAGGTCTGAGCGTTAAAGGATCACTGCACTGCACCAGGGGATCAGTGCCTTACCACTTTAAGCATGACACGAACCCTGAGTAAATGTTTGCCATGAACAGAAAAGTTAAACATTCTTAGGTAAAGCGATTGAGTTCCCCCTCCAGTTGGACGACTAGCTCGGACGGATTGCCCGATCGCTGCTCGTAACAGGTGGGGGGAGCGGGGTCTGGTTGGAACTGGATCAGCTTAAATTCACAACTTTGTCCCGGTCCAATCCCTAAGATGAAGACCTCCTGTTCCGGCTTATGACCGTTCAGGATGCCGATAATTTCGCGCAATTGGTTGTTGACCTGCTCATTAAGCGTTGCGATCGCCTCACGGCGGCAGAAGACGAGGTGGGGAGTGGGTTCAAAATCAACGCCGATCGTGTCCTTTTCAGCCCCTTGTTCCAGATATAAAGCCCAATTCAGGGCAGCGAGGGTATGCTGGTGGTTACGGACGAAAGCTTCCAGTTGTTCAACCCAAACCTTCTTCACCGGGCGATTTTCCGACGGCGACCCGCCAGACATGGGGGGGTCTACATCCCAACTCATCATCCAAGACTATCCTGCGTACAGGTTGCGAGTGCCAACCATCCCAGTCTACCCACCCTAGTGCCGCACATCTAGTGCAGGCGGCCATTGTATATGAGATTCTGACAGTAACTCCTGCAAAATCAGCGTTCAAGGAAGGGAACTATGAAGCGGCGTCAGTTTATGACCCAAACCGCGATCGGGGCGGGGACAGTAGCAGCCCTAGGGGCGTGTAGTCATGCCACCCCAACGGCAGGCACCACCGGGAGCGATCTCCCGATCGTGCGCTGGCAAATGGCCACCAGTTGGCCCACCTCCCTGGATACGCTGTTTGGGGCTGCCCAAACCCTGGCAGAACGGGTCAGTGCCATGACCAATGGCCGCTTTACGATCGAACCCGCCGCAGCGGGCGAAATTGTCCCCGGTCTTCAGGTCCTGGACGCTGTGCAGGCCGGTACAGTCCAGTGCGGTCACTCCGCCAGCTACTACTACATTGGCAAAAATTCCGCCCTCGCCTTTGGCACCTGCGTACCCTTTGGCTTAAATGCCCAGCAACAAAATGCATGGCTCTACTACGGCGGCGGCCTTGAGGCAATGAACAAAATCTACAGCGATTTCAATGTCATTGCCTTTCCGGCGGGGAATACCGGTGTTCAGATGGGGGGTTGGTTTAAGCGGGAAGTGAACACGGTCTCTGACCTGAATGGCCTCAAGATGCGGATTCCGGGGCTGGGGGGTGAGGTTCTGGCCCGCCTGGGGGTGAATGTCCAGGTTTTGCCAGGGGGCGAGATCTTCCTGGCCCTTGATCGCGGCGCGATCGATGCCGCTGAATGGGTCGGTCCCTACGATGACGAGAAGTTGGGTCTGCACGATGCCGCCGAATTTTATTACTATCCCGGTTGGTGGGAGCCAGGGTCTAGTTTTGATCTCACCATTAACCGCACAGCCTGGCAGCAATTGCCGCAGGAGTACCAAGCCGTAGTGGAGACAGCGGCAGCCTATACCAACATTGATTGCTTGTCCAAGTACGATGCCCGCAATCCAGAGGCCCTGGCGCGATTGTTAGCAAAGGGCACGAAACTGCGGCCCTACAGCCGCGACATCCTCACCGCCGCCCAACGGACAGCCGTAGACCTATTGGAAGAAAAAGCCACCGCCAATCCGAGTTTTCGGGAAATTTACGAACCCTGGAAAACCTTCCGAGAAGCGATCTTCCGTTGGCATGGCGTTAGTGAACTGGGCTATGGCAGCTTTGCGATCGCCTCACCACCCCCGCCGTAAATCGGCATGATTACCCCCGGTCAGTCCGCTGGGTCCTAGTCGCGCGAACGGTCAATTCGGCACCGTTGGTCAGGCTGGCTTTAGCCTACAACGGCTGAAGCCGTTACGACGAACCTGGTTGCCCCCGCCGAATAGCAGTCTAGTTAAGCCTGTTTGTGAGTTAGGAATCCCCGCGTCTTCAGCGCGGGGTAGATGTCAATCTTGCATTTAGTACGGGTAATTGCCCATCGCCCTGAAGAAAGAGAGTAGGGGGAGGTGGGGGCCTATGCCCCCTGGGCTACGATCGGGGTCACCCCACCCTACCGATCAGCCAATGTCACGCCGTCAGGCAGGATGAAAACTCGTCGTCATGGCTAATCCCGATCATGTCGCACGCTTAAAAGAGGATGTCGCGGCTTGGAACCACTGGCGACAAACCCACCTGGATCTCATTCCCGATCTGGCCGGGGCCAATCTGCGCTATGCCCAATTACAGGGCGCTAATCTCTTCGGGGCACTCCTTGCCGCCACTGATCTGTTTGCCGCTGACCTTAGCCATGCAGACCTGAGCGCCGCCAACCTCAACCTAGCCAACCTCGATCGGGCGGTTCTGAATGCGGCCAACCTCACCCAAGCCCTGCTGACCAGCGCCCGCCTCCGGGAAACCACCCTCAGTGCCGCCAGCCTCAGTCGCGCCCAACTATTCCGCGCCGACCTCACCCGTGCCTTTCTCTTCCAAGCCAACCTTTATGCCGTTGATCTGCGCCAAGCCTCGCTGGTGGAAGCCACCCTCAAGGAAGCCAGCCTAAGCTGCGCCAACCTCCAGGCTGCCAACCTCCAGGGGGCCGATCTCCGGGGGGCCGATCTCCGGCAAAGTAACCTCGAAGCCGCCACCCTGACCGGAACCTTCCTGGCCGGGGCCGACCTATGCGGCCTAGTGTTGCCCGACGGCAGCCGCTACGAACCCACCCTCCTGGCCGACAATCCCACGGAAATACCAGGAGCGATCCCAATTTGTTCTAAATTGTTATAAGACAGCCTGTCAAACATACGTGAAACTTTGGAGGTAAGTATGCGCCTCATAACTTCGCTCAGACGGAGTTTGAGTCTTCTGCTGGTCACTGGCTTTCTGGTGCTGGGTACCCTTTGGGTGGGTGTAGCCCCGGCAGCAGCAGAAACCTATACGGTCAAAATGGGGGCTGACAACGGGATGCTCGCCTTTGAACCCGCTAAGCTGACCATCAAAAAGGGCGACACCGTCCAGTGGGTGAACAACAAGCTCCCTCCCCACAACGTCGTCTTCGATCCGGCTAAGGTCCCTGGTGGTGACGCCGCCCTCGCCAAAAGCCTTTCCCATAAGCTGGTTTATCAACCCGGTGAAACCTTTGAAAACACCTTTGATGTTGCGGGTGAATACAGCTACTACTGTGAACCCCACCGGGGCGCCGGCATGGTTGGCTCGATTACCGTAAACTAACCGCCCCCACCGCAGCGATTCATGGGCGATCGGAGACCCTCAGTCTCTACACACACCTCTCCCCAGGAGAGGTGTTGTTTTTTGTACATAGATGATGAGTATATTTGGGGATCAATCCGGCTCTTAAGCCTAGGGAGGTTCCCCGTATTACCTAGTTCCCGTGGGCCAGGAACGTGCCTACCCCACTGCCACAAGGTTTCCTATGACGATCCTGCCTTGTGGCCCACAGCTCCCGTCAGTCCCAACGGTCTATAAATATCTATAAAGATTGGATTAAATGTATGCGCTGATGCAGAATGGGAGTGACAGCTCACGGGATCTTAAGCAATAATATTTTCGTGCAATTGGTTTGATGTAAGTATTTTGACTGAAAGTTTTGACTGGAGTGGGACATCCATTGGAACATTAGCATCCCTATCCCATGAAGGTAAAGTAGATAATACGCGGTGAATTTAGAGCGTTTTATAATTTTTACTTATTTTCTTACGGTTTCAGTGTACTCACGATCGCCTGTCACTAGGCGCATCCAATTCCCAAGCAGTTACTCGCTGGGGTGGGTGTCTCTACTGCCTATCACTGCCTGTCAGTTTCGATGTTGGCTAGTTAGCCGCTCCACATAACCTTACCCCCCCATACCTCCCAAATCGTCATGGCCCATTTACAACCGACTGTCCTTGTCATTCAGGCAACAGAGTTCCAGGGACAAGCCTGGGAACTGGCCTTAGCATCCCAACAAGTGGCCGTTATTCGTGAATCTCCAGATGCGGATGTGATTCTCATCCTGCGGCAACTGCAAGAAGCTGGGATTGGACTACCGGACCTGCTCTTGCTGGACATGGGGATTTCCGGCCTCAACCCCTACGCCTTTTGTCGCCTCTGCCGGGATGCGTATCCCGATCTTGCGATTATTCTCACCAATAACAGCCAACGGCAAATTTCTGATGCCGAGCGTCGTTGGGCAGTGTTCCAGGGGGCGCAGGGGGTTGTTCCCGGTTTCCAACGGGAGACCTTGCTAACCGATCTGATGTCAGGAGTTGAGCAGGTCTTGCAATTCCTGGAAAATAAGGCCCTGGATCAGCAGTCATTAATCCCCGTGCTGTTGGATCTGAGTAAGGTGCCAGAGCGGCGGAATCCCATGCCCCAGAAGCTTGCGGCTAAACGCCTAGAACCCCGGCTCCCAGCGCCTCCGGTTGCGAATCCCAAGATTCAAGTGGAAACCAAGGTGATCGCGAGCGCACCCAAACCTGCCGCTGCCCCACCGGAAGAACCCGCCGTGCCAACCCCCGTCCGCCGCTATCGGGGCACTGTTTATTAAGGCACCGTTTTTAGGGTAAGGCGCGTCGCGAGTCCGGCCTGTCGGTCAACTCTGGTGCGGTGCCGGGGCAAAGGTGCCGTGCCGGGGCAAACCTGAATCTTGGATAAACTTGCCACCGCTTCCGAAACAGTTGCTTTATAATGGGGCGACTGTGAGAGGCGGCTTGTCTCCTCGTTACGCCCAGAGGAGATTTCAACCGCAAGCCTTCAGGCAATAGGGCGATTCAGGGATTGCTTCAAGTCGGCGGAAACCATGACTCTTTCCAGACTGCCATTATTGCGGGGAAAACGTTCCGATCGGGGTGAGGTCAGGCAATCGTCTCCAGGCCCGACCCCCCGCTCGTCGCCGTGGACGCGCCAACCCAAATCGGCTGATCGCTCTGCCCCAAGCCTTTCTGGGGCTGGGGTCAACCCTGCTGAGCGGACGGGGGCATGGCGATCGCGATGGGTTCCCCCGCCACTGGCCCAATCCCATCAGCGTTCCCGTCGGCATTCCCGCCCCGCGCCCAATCCGGCGGCTGCGCCTCGGTCCCGTCCCTCCCGTACCGCACGTTCACGGGAAGTTTTGAGCCAGCCTTCGCGTCTACGCTTTTTGTTGGTCTGGGGGTTGCTCGTAGCCAGTAGTGTGGGGTTGCTTGTGAATCTAGGGCGCTTACAGATTTTGGAGGCAGCCGACCTGCAAGCACGCGCCCAGGAGCAACAAACCGCCCTAGTGCGGCCCTTTATTCCCCGCCGTCCGATTACCGATCGCAATGGCGTGGTCCTAGCGATCGATCAACCGGTGTACCTAATGTACGCCCATCCCCGGATGTTCACGCTCCCGCCCGAACAGGTGGCAGCCCAGTTAGCCCCCCTCCTGGACCGTCCCGTGGAGGCATTGGTGCAAACCTTTACCCAAGCCGATACGGGAGTTAAGGTGGCCATCGACTTACCAGAGGCAATCGCCCAACAGATCCAGCGTTTGCAATTGGATGGCCTGGATTTAGAGCAACAGCAGGAACGCCTATATCCCCAGCAAGAGTTGTTTGCGGGGATCGTTGGTTATGTCAATGCCGATCGCCAGGGGCAGGCCGGGGTTGAGTTTAGTCAACAGAAGGTTCTAGAGCGATCGGCTCCCGATCTCCGGCTCCGGCGGACAGGGGATGGCACAATTCTGCCGATTGACCTGCCGGAAAGCTTTTTACACGCCGATACCCTGCGCCTGCAACTAACCCTTGACAGTGGCCTTCAGCGGGTCGCCCGGACAGCCCTCCAGGAACAAATCAAAAAATTTAATGCCAAACGGGGCACCGTTCTGGTCATGGATGCCAGAGACGGATCGCTGCTTGCCCTCGTTTCGGAACCGTCATTTGACCCCAACCGCTACTATGAAGCGGACATGGCTTTACTAAAGAACTGGGCACTCACTGATCTCTATGAACCGGGTTCCACGTTCAAGCCCATTAACGTCGCGATCGCCCTGGAAGCAGGTGTGGTAGAGCCGCAAACCGTGTTACCGGATGAGGGGGAAATCTTCGTCGATGGTTGGCCGATTCGGAACAACGATGGCGTCTCCTATGGTTCCCTATCGATCATCGAAGCGGTGAAATACTCTAGCAATATCAGCATGGTCCACATGGTCGAGCGGATGAAGGCAGATACCTACTACGACTGGCTCGAACGCATTGGCCTGGGTAAACCGGTGGGCATTGACCTGCCCTTCGAGGCCGAGGGACAGGTGCGATCGCGGCAGGAATTTGCCGAAACCAAAATCAATCGAGCCACAACGTCCTTTGGCCAAGGCTTTTCCCTAACCCCTCTACAATTACTACGCCTACACGGGACCCTGGCCAGCGGTGGCCTGATGATCACCCCCCATGTCGTACAGGGGTTAATCGATGAAAACGGCAAATCCCAATGGCAGCCCACCCTACCGGATGCGAAGCGCGTGTTCTCAGCGAAAACTGCCCAAGCGGTGGTGGAAATGATGGAACAAGTGGTGAAGGATGGGACGGGCAAACCGGCCCAAATTCCGGGATATCGGATTGCGGGCAAAACAGGCACAGCCCAAAAAGCCAGCCCCTACGGGGGCTATAGCAATGCGGTCATCACCAGTTTTGTGGGCATTCTGCCGGTGGAAGCGCCCCGTTATGTGGTGCTGGCCGTGGTGGACGAACCCACTGGCGGCGTGGTCTTTGGCTCAACCGTAGCAGCCCCGATCGTCAAGACCGTCATGGAAGCCCTCATTGTCACCGAGGGCATTCCACCCACCAGTACCCGCTAGGGAGCGGGTGACCTACCACGCCTCAACCTTTTGTCTAGAGACCGATCATGGTGAATGTGGGCGAAGCGATCCCGGCGGGAATCGGGACCTTGTATGGGCTGAGCGTCGGTCCCGGCGATCCAGAGTTACTGACCCTGAAGGCGTGGCGCTTATTGCAACGTGCCCCAGTGGTGGCCTTTCCGGTGGGGGTGGGGGGTAACCCAGGGATTGCCGAGCGAATTATTGCGCCGTGGTTACAGCCGCACCAGCAGCAAGTGGCCCTGAAGTTTCCCTATGTCCACGATCGTGACCAGTTACGCACCGCCTGGGACACAGCGGCAATGATCGTCTGGCAGTATCTCCAGCAGGGACAGGATGTGGTCTTTGCCTGCGAGGGTGATATTAGTTTCTACAGTACCTTTACCTATTTAGCCCAGGCATTACGGCAGTTACCTGCTGTGGTCACTATCCCTGGGGGGATTGCGATCGTCACCGTACCAGGGGTTTGCTCCCCCGTGGCCGCTGCTGCCGCCCTCAACTTGCCCTTGACAATGGCGGAACAGCGGTTGTTAATCTTGCCGGCCCTTTATGCGATCGCTGATTTGGAAGCCGCCCTGAACCAGGCGGATGTGATCGTGCTGCTCAAGGTCAGTTCGGTGTATCGCCAGGTCTGGCCAATCCTACAGCGCCATCATCTCTTAGCTCAAAGTGCCGTCGTTGTCCGAGCAACGGCTCCCGATCAGCAGATTTATCATGACCTCAGTGCCCATCCCAACTTACAACTGCCCTATTTTTCCCTGCTGATCATCTGGCGATCGCGGAGCATCGCCCCTGACACAGCACCACCAGCCTAGCACTAAGAGTCTGTCGTCGCTAAAAAGGGGAATGGTCGATTGGTGTTGAATTTGCAAACCCCAACACGTTTGCTTGGTTGGGCCGCACGGCGTTTGACCCAGTCTACTAATCAATTAAGCTTCACAACCCCCTAGGGATTCAGCGGAATATCGGCCACCTTAAGCTGTAACTCCTGATCAGGATAATTCGTCAGCATCAGCGATACACTTTGGGCGTCTTCTAGCAAGGCCGTGGGAATCCGCACGGTTCCCTTGAAGGCATCGCTGCGGGGGGGTAATTCGCCCGGTAGCCCCTCCGCGATCGCACTTAGGGGCCGGCCATTGTTATCAGACACATCCAAAAAACTGTAGAGGAACCGGATCGGCTGGGCACTTTCATTTTGCAGACTCACATCCAGCAGCAATGATCCCCCCTGGCGACGCGATCCCAACACCGCCAGTTTCACCTCCTTATCCTGGCTGACCAAGGGGAAAGTCCCCGCAGGCGAGACACCGGGACTGGGACTGGCGGCGGGACTGGCAGCAGGACTGGGCTGGGCAGTAGCGGCGTCGGTTGCCGAGGGCTTGGTGAACGCGTCAGCGGGGGCACCCCCTTGTTGGGTTCGCTTGAGGACAGTGGCCAGGATATCGGCTTCCTTCAGCAGGATGGGGGTGGCACTGTCATTAATCCCCGGTCGATGACCGAGGGGCTTTTTCGTCGGGCGAGCTTCCGGTTGTCTAACGCCTTTGAGGGCTTGTCGCCCTAGGGCAAAGCCAGCCGCTGCGCTGACAAAGCCTGCCCCAAACATTAAGGACAAGAGCAATAAACTAAGTGCAAGTGTTGAGTTGAGTCGCATACGGCCCGATCAAACCCCGTCAGCAAAATCCACTAGCTACGTTTTAAGGCAAAGAGATAAATTTTGCCAGTCCCTAGCCTGTCAGTTGGATTCAGGGACATTACAATAGGGGAAATTCTACGATGACCAGGGTTGGCCGAGCGGTCTAGGCAGCGAACTCATAATTCGCCTCAGGCAGGTTCAACTCCTGCACCCTGGATTTTCGCCCTCCCGATCGCTGGGGGGTAGGCCAATTGCCCCTAGCCCCTCCACCCGATCGCTGACTCAAGTTGTCACTACGAACGTAGCCCGATCGGGGTGAGGGATTACGGGAGAACAAAAACAGGTTGGGTCGTCCTAACGCAGCGGAATCCGCTCGAAGACCAGTTCACTGCCCAGAATCCGGGCACCCCCCAACTCTGGGGAGAGCCGGATCGAGGTACTAAACGGATTATCGGCATCCAGGGTGCGCATCAAGGGGTCACTGGAGGTTTGCTGGAGCCAGATTTCCTGATGGAGCCGTGCTACTCGCCGAGAGTCGCGCAGAATTTGGTTTTCGGGATAATCCCAAAATAGCTGGGCGGTTTGTTCGAGCAGGGTGGCGTTGCCGAAGATATCCTTCGAAGCACGGAAAAATTCCGTATTGAACGCAGTGGGAATGGTCACATAGCGAATGCGGTAAAACTCTAGCTGTTCTTCAGCCCGCACCGCTGGAGCAGCAAGGGCCACACCCACCAGTGTTAACAAACCCAAAAGCGCATTTCTCTTCCTCACATCCATAGGGTTAACCCTCAGAATTTTGCCCAATCTTAACTTAATTTGGGTGTGAAGGGTATGCGGGTGGGATACACCGACTCCAACGGCATCCTGGGACGACGCAGTGGGACAACACCATGATCTCTAGACCTCTAGGTACCAGGCCACCGCGAGGGTACTCCCCAGCCGCAGTAAGATGGGAAAGCGCCCGTTTTCAGACAAGCGCGAGGTAGGCATGGCCATTAGGCTTGCTTGCCTGGGAAGTCAAGCCAGTACACGCTTGGGATAGCGGTACACACGTTCGATACCCGATTTGGGTCTTCCAGCCCTGCACGCACCCTGTAAGCACTGTTCAATGGCTGTTCATGAATATTAACGTTCCCCTTTCGATTCAAGCTGCCACCCACCTAGATCTCTCCGACTTACGCGATCGCCTTTTGCAGTTCATCTGTACAGTGGCTTACCAGGAGGGCAACTTTCAACTGAGTTCTGGGCAAGCCAGCTCTTACTACATCAACGGCAAACAGGTGACACTGCATCCAGCGGGGGCGGTGGCGATCGCCCGTTTACTTCTGCCCTACTTGCCAGCGGATACCCTGGCCGTCGCGGGTCTCACCCTGGGAGCCGATCCCCTGGTAACGGCGGTGAGTGTGGTGGCTGCGTACCACGATCGCGAACTGGCTGCCCTCATCGTGCGCAAGGAACCCAAGGGGCACGGGACCCAAGCCTATCTGGAGGGGCCAACGCTGCCGCCCCAAAGTCCGGTGGTGGTCCTGGAGGATGTGGTCACGACGGGACAGTCGGCCCTCAAAGCCGTCGATCGCCTGCGGGCGGCAGGATATCAGGTTAATCAGGTGATCGCGATCGTCGATCGGCAACAGGGGGGAGCCGAGTGCTATCAGCAAGCGGGAATCGGCTTCGAGGCCCTTTTTACCCTTCAAGAGGTACAGCGTTGTTGGCGGGAATTATCCCCTGATCGCAAACGATGATTCCCACCCGGCGAACCTACCTATTACTAGGACTGGGGCTAGCGATCGCCGTTGCGCTGGATAACGCGGGGCTGCCCGATTCCCTGGTCTTCATCGTTTTGGTCTATTTTGACCTCGTGATCGTGGGGGCTGCGATCGTGGACGGTATCCGGGTACAGGGACGGCGCGTGCAGGTCCAGCGTTCGCCGATTCCCCGGCTGGCGATCGGGCGCGATAACCCCATTCACTTGACGGTGGCGAATGGGCCACAGGCGGCTGAAGTTCGTATCTATGATGCCTGTCCTCCCACCTTTGGGCCTACCACCATGCCCCTCACCGTTACCCTGGGAGCCAACCAGACCCAAACCCTCACCTATACCGTGCATCCCCGTCAGCGGGGCGAATATCCCTGGGGGGATCTTCACCTGCGACAGCAAGGCCCCTGGCAACTGGCATGGCAGACCTGGCGTCTCCCGGCAGCGCAAACCGTGCAGGTCTATCCTGACCTCATTGGCCTTCGGGAATTGACGATTCGGCTCACCCTCCAGGCCAGCGGGACCATCCGGCGGGTGCGGCAACGGGGCCTGGGAACCGAATTTGCAGAATTGCGAGACTACAGTACCGGGGATGATCCCCGCCTGATTGCCTGGAAAGCAACGGCACGGCGAGGGCAACCCCTAGTGCGAGTCCTGGAAACGGAACAGGAACAAACCTTAATTATTTTGCTCGATCGCGGGCGACTGATGACGGCACGGGTCCAGGGGCTACAACGGTTTGACTGGGGATTAAACGCCACGCTCTCGCTGGCATTGGCTGGCTTGCATCGGGGCGATCGGGTAGGGGTGGGAGTATTTGAGCAGCGCTTAACCCTATGGATACCGCCGGAGCGGGGACAGGCCCACCTGGCCCATATCCTGGAACGCTTGACACCGCTACAGCCGGAATTATTAGAGCCAGATTACGTCGGAGCCGTGACGACACTGGTCACCCAGCAACCCCGTCGCGCCCTGGTGGTGGTGATTACGGATGTGGTGGATGCAACGGCTTCGGCGGAATTACTCTCGGCGTTGGCCCATTTGACGCCCCGTTATCTCCCCTTCTGTGTGACGCTGCGCGATCCAGGGGTGGATGCAGTAGCCAGGGGGGACGGTTTTGGCATCCTACCGAGGTCCGCAGACCCCCAGGTAGCCAGTGGCAATAGGCTGCCCCACCCGTCTAATCTCGATCGCGCCTATGCCCGTGCGGTGGCCCTGGATATTTTAGACCAGCGCCGGGTTGCCTTTGCCCAATTGCGTCAGCGGGGGGTGCTGGTCCTGGATGCGCCCGCTACCCAGGTGAGCGAGGCCGTCGTCGATCGCTATTTGCAACTGAAAGCGCGGAACCAACTTTAGAACCAACCTTGAGTAGATGGCAGGTTTGCCGCGATCGGGGCATACTAACACCGTCGCCCGCAGACGCGCCTGACGCGCCTACTCACTCGGCCTGCATTCACCATGTCTACTGCCTTTATTGCCCAAGTTATCAACCTCACCAACCAGGAGCGGGCCAAGGCTGGCTTGAGCGCCCTCGTGCCTGACTCTCGCTTGATCAATGCCGCCGAGGCCCACAGTGAAGATATGGCCTTGAAGGATTACTTTAGCCACACTGGTTTAGACGGCTCTACATTCAACAGTCGGGCGACAGCCTTTGGATTTAGCGGTGCCGCTGCGGAGAATATTGGGGCCGGGTATACCACCCCAGAAGCAGTCGTGAGTGGTTGGATGAATAGCCCCAACCATCGTCAGAATATCTTGAATCCCAATTTGCAAAGTATTGGCGTTGGCTATTTCTTCCTGGCCAATGATACAGGCAATATCAACTACAAACACTACTGGGTCCAGGTCTTGGGTCGGACCTCAGGCAATAATACGATTCCTAACGGGTCAACGACTGGTAGCGGTAGTCATTCCGACAATACCGATTCTGGCAATACCGATTCTGGCAATACCGATTCCGACAATACCGATTCTGGTCATTCAGGCGTGGTGGGTACGGAGGGGGATGATGAGTTGCTAGGGACTAGTGGTCACGATACCCTTTCCGGGCGGGGCGGCAATGATTGGTTGCATGGACGGCAGGGCAACGATCGCCTCCTGGGTGAAGCCGGGAATGACACCCTTCGCGGCGGCAAAGGGGATGATTTTCTCTCTGGCGGGGATGGGAATGATTGGCTCTACGGCGATCGCGAAAAGGATACGGTCATTGGTGGCAATGGGGATGATACCCTCTACGGGGGCAAAGATCACGATTCCCTGGTGGGGGATGCTGGCAACGATGTGTTAGGGGGGGATTTAGGCCGAGATACCCTCATTGGGGGACCGGGCCGGGATACCTACATTCTGGGTGGGGATATGTTTGACGTTGTCTTTTATAACGATCGCGAAGACTTTATCCAACTACCCACGGGCGTGACCTTTGCCGATCTGATGATTCGCCAGGGCTTTGATGAATTTGTCCCGGATAAGCAAGTTGAAACACTCATTACTAACCGCAATACTGGCCAGTTAATCGCTGTCCTGCCAGGAGTTGAGGCGAGCTTAATTGGGCCAGAGGATTTCATCTAGCTCTCCGTCGGCAGCAGATAAATTCCACCCGAAAGCAGCGTCAAAGCGACAGCTATCCAAAACAGCACTAGGGTCGGCAACTGCCACGGATCGGGTAACGGTGCAATCAGCAACGCGATCGCAGCCATCTGGCTAACGGTTTTAAGCTTACCCCAGAGGTTGGCTCCCCGAATTTGGGCTTGATTGACCCGCCACCCGGCGATCGCCAATTCCCGCGCCAGAATGAGAAATACCCCCCAGGCGGGCACTTGTCCCAACTCAACCAGGGCCAACAAGGGCGCCAGGACCAGCAACTTATCCACCAACGGATCAAGAAACTTCCCCAGGTCCGTCACTTGTTGCCAACGACGGGCCAGATAACCATCCAGCCAATCCGTCCCCGCTGCCAGCAGAAAAACCCCCAGGCAAACCCACCGCCAGCGATCGCTAGGGTCATGGAGGCCATAGAGCAACAGGGGCACAGCCAGAAGACGCGAAACCGTGATCCAGGTGGGAAGGTTCATGGGCAATAAATTTTGACTTGTGAATTTTGACTTGTGAATTTTGACTGGCTTTCCCCAAGGCTGGGACCTCTAGACCCATAAAACCGCCACCAGGCAGAGCAGGGTAAACCCCATCACTGCCATGAGGGCCACTTGCTCAGCCCGGATCCAGGAATGTTTGACCATCTGGGTTAGGCGCGCCTGCTCATCAGTGGAGAAACGGGTGAGAAAGGCAACTGTTTGGTCAGGGGAAAGGGCTTGGGCCGCATCCTGGAGGGCGACGATCGTCGTCTGCTGCGTTTGGGCATCTAGTGTTTCCTTTTGAGCAACCCCTGTGGCAATCCCGCCCAAGAGGGAGGTAATCAGCAACGCCCCGACGATCGCCGTCCCCAAGGCCGTGCCGAGCAGTTTCGCCGTATTGGTGAGACCAAACGCTTCGTCCGCTGTGTCCAGTTGGGTGTTGGCTAGCGTTACCGGCGTGATCTGCGCCAGTACCAGGCCCGCGCCGCAACCTAACACGAGGAGTCCGGTCAGTAACTCATCGCCTGTCAGCGTGGAAGCTAGAGCCTGGTGGAGGGTAGCCATGCCAATCATCATGATCACCAACCCAAACAGCATTACGTACCTGGGTTGAATCAACTGGCCCAACCCAGAGGCACTCAGGACCAGGACCCCCACACTCAGGGACAGGGGCAGCAGGATGCTCGCACTCTGCCAAGGACTGAGGCCCAAGGCTCCCTGTAAAAAGACGGGAATAGTAAATAAAATCGCTGCCATAATCAGGTTCAACACGCCAGCGGCGATCATGCTTGCCAATAAAGGACGATGGCGTAGCAGAGCCAGACGCACCAAGGGGGTTTTACCCAACTGCACCTGTTGCTGCTGCCACAGCCCCAATGTCACCAGGGACATCAGGCCCAAAGCAATCAAGAAAGGGACAATCGAGAGTCCCAAGGGGGCCACCTCCCAATCCCCCAGCAGGAAAGGACGTTTTGCCCACACCCAACCGTAATGACTCGCCAGAATCACCCCAAACAGGATAAACATGAACCCCGTCGCCACGAGCAGGATGCCCAGCCCGTCGATCGTGGCCCCTGGCTGCGGTTCGGAACGCGGCAGGAGATAAGTCAAGGCCAAAATGATAACGACGATCAGCGTTTCACTGCCAAAGGCTAAGCGCCAACTTAACTGGGAAGCCATAAAGCCACCCCAAATGAGACCGATCGTCACGCCGCTGGCCTGCACCCCACCGATCACGCTCAAGCTAAGGGCAAGTTGTTGACCCACATATTGGCGGGTGAGGAACGTCAGCAACATCGGCAGGATCAGGGCAGCGCCCAATCCTCCCATCAACGACCACCCTAGGGCCAGAATCCCAATATTGGGGGTCAGGGCTGCCGTCAGCGTCCCAACGGCGTAGCAGACTAGGCCCAGGATAAAAACTCGCCGGCGGCCAAACACATCACCAAACTTCCCCCCGGCGATCGTGAAGGCCGCCATGACCATCGCGTACAGGGCAATAGCGGCTTGGATGCCTTGCACGGTTGTATTCAAATCGGCGACGATAGCGGCGATCGCCACATTCATTATGGTGATATCAAACACCAGGACAAAGGCGGCCAAACCGATAACGATGAGCACGCCCCAGGTTGCGAGGAAGGAGGATTGTGGTTGCGACATAGTGCTAATCAATCCTGAACATTGCTCCTGAACAAAACACAGAGGAAGTTGAGAGCCACCCCCCGGTGCAGACGCGGGGATTCCTAACTAGCCAACGAACTGAACTGAACGGCTATTAGGCGGGTTAACGGCTCAACAGGACTAGCGAGCGAACCCGTCCTATGCGCCATCCCTGTCCATTGAGCGTCATGGACGTGCCCCGCCCCGACTGGCTGGATATTGACAGCGGCCTTCTCATCCCGATCGTGATGGGTACCACAATTCATACAGACAACCTCATGCACCGACAGATCGAGCTTCCCCCAACGGTAACCCCATTCAGAACCAACCTGACGGGCTGGTTCCCAACGACTAACCGTCCGGAAGTCGCCTTCGCGAAGCGTCTCCGTAGGGGAAACGCTCCGGGTAGACAGCTTATGCAACCCCCCCCTTACGGGTATTGGGTTCTTTCGCCCTCAGTCTAGCAACCTTAAGCCGCATAACCTCACGGCGTTGAGAGGATGTTTAAAAAGGGGGATCGCGGTTATCGCACTGCCATGCCTGGTAAGGTACAGACCAGGGGCTTAAGCCCCTGGTTCGCAAGGCTTGACCGTACTTCATTAGAGAGGGAACGGCTGTCAAACCGTGACTACGAACCTCGACATTGGACTGTCCTAAGGGTTGCTTGGCGTTTGTAGTGGCGACTTCAGCCGCCAAAACGGCTGGTTTCTGGACTTTTCCAACACCCTCTTAGACCCGTTTTTTCGATCAGTTCGTTCCCCAAGCCAACCCCAAGCTCACTGGCTCGGCTCAACGCTTTTGATACCTGCGCGATAAAACCTTATGCAAGTATATTGGCGCAATGTTAATATTACTTGCATTCGATGCGTGATAATGGGCTGGTTTGCCAGGGAATGATCAAAAAACGAGGGTGGTTTTGGGGATTGGCGTTAGTGGGGGTGTTGGCAGCGTGCGGTATGCCCAGGAGCCATCAGTCGCCCGCTGTGCCTGACGTTGCAGCGACATCAACGGTTGCGCCAGTCACTTTAACGGTCTCAGCCGCAGCTGATTTGAATTATGTGTTTCCAGAGATTGGCCGGTTATGGGAGCAGGAAACGGGGCATCGGGTAACTTTCAACCTAGGTTCGACGGGACAACTGGCACAGCAGATTGAGCGGGGGGCACCGGTAGATCTGTTGGCAGCAGCTAACAAGAAATTTGTCGAGGATTTAGACCAAAAAGGGTTAGTGTATGCCGACACGAAGGCGCTGTATGGTGTGGGACGACTGACCCTGTGGCAACGGGAAGCTGGGCCGCATCCCCTTGAGCATATCCAGGACTTAATGAATGCGGAAATCAAGCGGGTGGCGATCGCCAATCCCGATCATGCCCCCTATGGTGTGGCGGCGCGGGAAGCCTTGCAGGCAGCGGGGATTTGGGAGGCGATTCAACCCAAACTGATCCTGGGAGAAAACATCCACCAAACCCAGCAGTATGCGGAAACAGGCAATGTGGATGTGGCGATCGCGGCCCTTTCTATTAGCGTTGAGCAACCGGGCAAATGGGTCCTGGTTCCAGAGAACCTTCATACCCCCCTAGAACAAATGCTAGTCATTCCCAAAAGTGCAGATCATCCAGAGGAGGCCAAACAGTTTGCCGCCTTTATTAATAGCGAGCCGGGAAGATTTTTAATGCGGAAGTATGGCTTTGTCCTACCGGGAGAGGCACCCGTTTCATGATTTGGCAACCGGCAATTTTGTCCCTCCAGGTTATTATTCTGGCGAGCTTACTGATCTTCAGCCTGGGCCTTACTCTGGGGATCTTTCTGGCAAGAAAACACTTTCCTGGGCAGATTTTTGTGTCTACTGTCCTCAACCTACCCCTGGTCTTACCACCCAGTGTTGTGGGCTATGGCTTATTACTTGTCTTGGGTCGAGGTAGCCCGATTAAAGAGTGGTTCGGTATTGATTTATTGTTCACCTGGCAGGCCGGGGCGATCGCCTCAACGGTGGTGGCACTACCCCTGATGGTGGAATCGACTAGGGCCGCGATCGCCAACGTTAACCCAGAACTGGAAGCTGCTGCCCGCACCCTGGGATCAAGCGAGTGGGAGGTTCTGCGGCACATTACAATTCCCACTGCCTATCGTGGTATTTTGGCTGGCTTCGGACTGAGTGTGGCCCGTGCCTTAGGTGAATTTGGGGCAACCCTAATGGTCGCGGGTAATCTTCCGGGGCGCACCCAAACCCTACCGCTGGCGATTTACGACGCCGTGCAGATGCAGCGTTACAGCTTGGCCAACAGCATGGTCATCCTCGTGACCACGATCGCCTTAACGCTACTCTGGGGGGTCAGGCATATCGAAGCACAACACTCCCACGGTCAACCACACCCCAATCAATGGCACCCCAATCAACGGCAAGCATCCCCTCAGAATCACCCTCGCGCCCCCCATCCCTGCCATGAAACTGATCGTCGATCTGCAAAAACACCTGCCCTATTACGACCTAGACGTTAGCTTTAGCCTTGCGGGCGAAGCCCTGGGTATATTGGGCGCTTCGGGTTCTGGTAAAAGCATGACTCTGCGTTGCATTGCCGGGATTGAAACCCCCACTAGGGGCACCATCATCCTGAACGATCGCGTTTTATACGATTCTCGTCAGGGGATTAATCTACCGAGTCGCGATCGTAAAGTGGGTTTTGTATTCCAAAACTATGCCCTTTTCCCGCACTTGACCGTGGCGCAAAATATTGCCTATGGGTTGAAAAAACTTCCGAAGGCCATAGTCAAACACCAGGTTACGCAGCACCTCGACCAATTCAAACTCAGTGGATTAGGCGATCGCTACCCCCAGCAATTATCCAGCGGGCAACAGCAGCGGGTGGCCCTAGCCAGAGCGTTAGCCCCTGAACCCGATCTGTTGTTATTAGACGAGCCATTTTCTGCCCTGGATACTCATTTACGCAACGAACTCGAAAACCATCTGATCAAAACCCTCGTTGACTACCAGGGGCTTACCCTGTTGGTCAGCCACAATCTGGAAGAAGCCTATCGGGTTTGTCAGAAATTACTGGTCCTGGATCAGGGGCAAGTAGCCGCAGCGGGAGATAAGCAAACCATTTTCGATCGCCCCGGTACCCTAGCCGTTGCCCAACTGACCGGGTGTAAGAACTACTCTCGCATTCAACCCATCGATCGCCATACACTTCGCGCGTTAGATTGGGCCTGCACGCTGCAAACGGCTGCTCCCCTTTCTCCCCACCACACTCACATTGGCATTCATGCCCACCAAATTACTTTTTTAGAGAGTCTGGATCAGTCCCCCATCCAACCCAATACCTTATCTGCCTGGGTCGCTTGGATAAGTGAAACGCCCCACCGAATAACGATCTATCTTAAGCTAGGGAAGCCGCCCATTGATACCAAGGATTACCAGCTTCAGGTAGAGGTATTTAAAGAAAAGTGGGATCAGTTAAAAAAACGCTCCATGCCCTGGTTAACCTGTCTGAGCCGCGATCGATTAATGTTACTAACATCCTAAGAGGATGTTTTAAAAGGGGGATCGCGGTTAAAACCGCGACTACGAACCTTGACGTTTGGCTGTCCTAAGGGTTGCTTGGCGTTTGTAGTGGCGACTTCAGTCGCCAAAACGACTGATTTCTGGACTTTTCCAACACCCTCTAAAAGGTTGCACTCAACGTATTGAATATTGATGCTCTCATTGACAACTCCCCGGCCTAAAGGCGCGGGGATTCTTGGCTCACAGGGTGTCTTAGACATTGCCCTCACCAAGCTTCTTGACGATGTGCCCCACCGCTGCAATCCCGCGCTGCCTCACTACCTGAGCCGCTGCCACATCCCGGTTTGCGGTGTAGCCACACGCTGGGC